>JBBSVT010000024.1:0-31081 GCA_038046685.1 Nanobdellota archaeon | reverse complement strand
GAGACACCACAACAGGCTTTCATCAGGAAGATGAAAGCGGAGGTTTAAAATAATGAAACAAATTATTCTATCGAAGGGAAATAATAAACGGATAACCTAGTTAAAATCTGAGGCCACCATCTATAGAGATTACATCACCAGTAATATAACCTGCTTTGTCAGAAGCCAAAAATACCACAAGATTAGCCACATCTTTTGGAGTCCCACTTCTTCCTAATGGTATCGATTTGGAGAGCTCTTCTTTCTTAAATGATGGCATGGACTTTATTATATCAGTCTCTATCAGCCCGGGAGCAATCGCATTTACTGTTATTCCATATTTTCCAAGCTCTTTTGCAAGTGACTTGGTAAAGCCGATAATTCCAGCCTTTGAGGCAGCATAATTTGTCTGCCCGAAATTGCCGTCCAAAGCAACAATTGAACTGACGTTTATTATCCTACCATTTTCGTTTAAAAGCGGCAATGCGTTCTTAGTCACATTAAAAGTCCCTTTTAAGTTGGTTTTCATAACAACATTCCAGTCATCGATACTCATATTCTGGAGTGTTTTGTCCATGATGATTCCGGCATTATTGACAAGTATGTCCAATTTTCCAAATTTTTTCCCAACAACATTAAACATACCCTTGACTTCTTCAAAATTGGAAACATCAGCTTTTATTGCGATACAATCCACATCAAGGTCCTTAATTTCATTCATGATTTCCAAAGCTTCTTTTTCGTTCTTGTTGTAGTTGAGAATTATGTTGGCCCCATTTTTGGCAAGTTCAATCGCAATAGCTTTTCCTATACCTCTTGAACTACCTGTAACCAATGCATTTTTTCCTCTAAGACAAAGATCGTTTTTATTATGCATTAGCGTTGTCTTTTGTGCCAGTACACAAACATATTCAATTGTAAATGATTTGTCATCTGCAAGAGGATTTTGTGTTTGTAATTCCTTAAACAGTTTTCCAGCTGCTTCAGTTATTAAAATATCTCTGTCAATTTCTTCCTTTTGAGAAGGATTATGACCACCTATCTCTGGCAGTATTCCTGCCTGCAAGCGCCTAACCCTTAAAAAATTAAGCCAATCGCTGTAATTGACCTTGATTAAACTATAATGGTGTCCTTGGCACTTAAAATGCGCCTTTTTTAATGCATTAAGGTAAACACCAATCGGCCTCGGATTAGGGAAAACAAACCTTCTTTGCGTCTCTTCCATTTTTATGCGCTCGTTTAGGCCATTTCTATAATTAGCGAACCTTGAGTCTGTGCGTACAATATCAATGGCTATATCATGTGCTCGCTTGACAGTGTCATCTATCAACAAAGCCCCCTTAATTCCATCAGTACTTGGAATGTTGCCGCTCAAGAAAGAAAAAGTTCCATTGTCCTTAAGCGCATCTGCAATCCCAAGGAATGTATTTTCAATGTCAGGGATAAGATGTACAGTATGCGCAGAAATGACATGATCCGCCACTTTACTTCCGACAGCTTCTGCAAGAGTTTCATAGCCTTCGCCCTTTTTCTCTAAGAGATAACACTTGATGTTTGCAGAATTGCCAAAGACTTCGTGTGCTTTCCCAAGCCATGCTGGCGAATTATCGACAAGCCAAAGTTCAATGTCCACCTTTAGGTAGGCTAATAATCGTAGTGCAGATACGCCTGTCCCTGCTCCAAAATCAACAACAACATCACCTTGATTAATTTTTGGGGTTATAATTTTAATAAATTCGTCCAGTGCGGCAACATAATACTCTGCTTTTGATACAGCATCATGGTAAGCTGTTGCACCTTTCGATATTGGCCTGTTTGGCCTCCATGGTTTTTTATCCTGCATTTGTTCTTTCGTCACTTTACAAAATCACCATATCCTTTTTGAGATCATCAATCTGCTTTTTATTATACCCAAGAGTCTCGAGAATATCACTTGTGTGCTGTCCTAATCTTGGTGCTTTTTTATAGTTCAATTTTTTTACTGATGAAAAAAGAACAGGCATTGCGACCTGTTTTAAATTGTCAAGCCTTATTATCGTTTTTCTGCTTTTGAAATTTTGGTCATTAAACACTTCATTGAGATTCTTGACGGGCTCACAGCAAAAATCATACTTCCCATTCAAATCTATCCATTCCTTCAAGGTCTTGCCTTTGAAAATATTTATCATATGTTTGATTACATGCGGATTACTACTAAATTGCATATCTAATAAATCCTCTTTTTTTATGGCATTGCAAAATGCATTCCAGAATTTGCCTTCCACTGCAGCAATACTAACAAATTTATTGTCCTTTGTTATATAAATATTGTAGCATGCTTGGCTTCCAGATAAAAATGTATTTGAATTGCTTGATACTGAGCGCTGGGCTACATGCATTCCAATTAAGGCAAGTGTTCCACAAAGTACTGATACATCAATGTAGTTTCCTTTTCCGCTCATTTTCCTGTAGTACAAAGAAGCAACTATCGAAAAAGCGGCGATAAGAGAACTGCCTACATCCGCAATTTGAATTCCAGGAACATGAGGCTTTCTGGCTATCAACTCAAGAAGTCCGCTTAGGGCAGCGTAATTCAGGTCGTGGCCAGCTTTATCCCTATAAGGTCCACTTTGGCCATAACCAGTTATAGAACAATAGATAACTTCCGGATTGATCTTTTTGACATCTTTGTAGCCAATACCAAGTGAATCAATCTTTCCAGGTCTGAATCCTTCAATTATAACATCGGCATCATTCGCCAGTTGCATGAAAATCCTTTTTCCATAATCTGTCTTAAGATTTAAAGTCATGCTTTTCTTATTCCTGTTTAATGATTTGAAATAAGGGCTTTGGCTTTTAATTGATCCAAGTCCACGCATTGGGTCACCATCCAAATTCTCAATTTTAATGACTTCGGCACCCAAGTCAGCGAGAAACAATGAACACATCGGCCCGGGGAGAAGATTGGACATATCCAAGACTTTGACACCTTTTAACAACATTGCAATCACATCAATTCAAATTTTTAAGAATGTGGACTGTTGCGGCACTTCCTACTCCACCAATATTAAGGGCTAAACCATATCTAGGTTTCTTTACTTGTCTTTCGCCACATTCACCCCTCATTTGCTCAACAATCTCATAAATTTGGCTTATGCCTGTAGGGCTTATAGGGTGGCCTTTAGCGTTTAAGCCTCCGCTTGTATTTACGGGAAGCCTGCCATCAATATTTGTTACCCCATCCCTAATCAAAGTAAGGCCTTTACCTTTACCGCAAAATCCTAGGTCATCATATGAAATCAGCTCCAAAGGTGTGAATGCGTCATGAATTTCAGCAATATTGATTTGGGATGGAGAGACTCCTGCTTCTTTGTAAGCAATCGCAGATGATTTTCTAGTTACTTCTAATGAGGTCATGTCTTCCCTTTCAAATGGGCTAAGATAATCATTCCCTTCTGATGACCCTACCAATTCAATATCGGTTTTGTCTTTTGACAGGACTAATGCTGCTGCACCATTACAGGAAATGCTACAATCATACAGTCTAAGAGGCGAAGCCACAACTGGTGAATTCTTTATTTCCTCTAAAGTTACTTTTTTCTTATAAAACCGAGCTTTGGGGTTAAGATAAGCATTTTTATGATTTTTGTAGGCAACTAGCGCGAAATCATCTGTTGTTGCACCATATTTGAGCATATATTGCTGTGCAACAAGCGCGTTTTGGGCAGGAAAATTAAGACCCTCTGTTTGCTCATAGACTCTTTCCCCACCCATTAGTATTTCATCAGTAACTTTTCTTGTGGTGTTTGATACAACTTTCTCAAATCCAATTACAAGGATATTTCTGTAATCGCTTGTTTTTTGAAGTCTAGCCGCCGTCCATAAAGCAGTTCCACCTCCGGCACAACCAGCAGGAACAGACAAAATAGGCAGCTTTTTCTGAAATAGGCTGCTAATGACGGAAGCGCTGTGCTTCTGCCTTTCCCCGTTGCTCATCATTTCAATGCTTGACACAACAATAGCATCCACATCATTCATTGACATACTAGCATCATTTAGTGCATCCAAGGAAGCCTCATAAGCCATATGGCTGCTTAGTTCCTGCTGAATACCAAAATTTGTCATGCCGACTCCTTTAATAAACATTTTATATCGCAAGACCTCCATTTACATTGAAGATTTCCCCAGTTATGTAGCTTGCATTATCAGAAGCCAAGAATGCAACCACATAAGCGACTTCAATAGGCAAACCCGTCCGCTTTAATGGAATCATCCATTTAATTATCTTTTTTCTGAGGAATGGCAATTTGTTTGTCATATCACTTTCAATGAACCCAGGGGCAATCGCATTTACTGTTATTCCATGCTTGCCCAGCTCCTTTGCCAATGACTTTGTAAAGCCGATAATTCCAGCCTTTGAGGCAGCATAATTTGTCTGCCCGAAATTCCCATATATTCCTACCATTGATGCTATGTTTATAATATGGGAATTTTTTTGAAGCATTGGCAATGCATTTTTTGTGACGTTGTAAATGCTGTTTAGGTTGACATCAATGACACTATCCCATTCCTCTTGCGTCATTTTCTTTAATGTCCTGTCTTTTGTGATTCCGGCATTATTAACAAGTATATCCAATTTTCCAAATTTTTTTCTTATCGTTTCAAACATATCAGCGACCTCATTAAAATTGCTGACATCTGCTTTAATTGTAATTCCCTTTCCACCAATTTTTTTTATTTTATCAAGTACTTCTAATACCCACTTTTCGTCTCTGCTATAGTTGATAACAACCTCAGCACCATTTCTTGCTAGCTCTATTGATATGGCTCTCCCTATTCCTCTAGAACCACCTGTAACCAGCGCAATTTTGTTGTCAAGCATTTTATCTAGTTACATTGTGCAAAAAATTCTTCATTTTGGATCTTACCTTGTCTACGGGAGTTATAGCGGTTTCACTTGCTGATGTGAGTAACTTCTTAAAAAGAACTAGTTGCTCAATTTCATCAAGTCTTTCACTAATCTTCGCCATTGGCTTTGTCCCGAGCTCTGTGGACTTGCTTATAGCGCAGTCTCCGAATAGCACAATCCTGTCATGCCCTTTCAACATATCGTTTGTCAGCATCGGACCCATAACAATATTCAGCTGATTACCCCTTAATCCGACAAGCTTGGATGTTATGCTAAACATTCTATTAAAACAGGCAGGACAAGCCTTTCCATCTATCACTTTGATATCAGGATGGGCAGTATCGCCTGGAACAGGGGGCTTTATCTGAAACTTTAAAGCGTCGAGCTCATTACCAACAACTTCTATTTTTTTTACGCCTGAATTTGATTCCGATTGAACATAGGGTGGGACTTGAAGCATGGTGACCTCGCAAAAAACAGTGTCTAGATTAGCCACATTCCTGCTCCCCAGTAAAAAATTAAGGAATGCAGGCTCTCCCAAAGTTAAAGGTCCTTGCCCTTGCATACCTACGCTTGCATCAGCTATTGTAAGAATGTCCTTGAATGCCATTGCAAATTTGGGAAGTGTTGTATCAATACCATTCAAAAACATATTTCTTTGTGTGTTTTCATCAGCAAATCTGATAAGGTTTTCCATTGCACCAGATAAACCGATTTGTGAGTTTGTTTTCATTATTGGCACGTTGATCACTTTTCTGTCCAAAGCGTCCTTAAAAATATTGAATTTAAAGCCATCAATTTTCACTTGCTCAAAAGCACCTTTAGCTATATCCACAAATCTAACTCCATTTTTTTTGCAAACGTCCAAAATTCCGGATTTTGAAGCTGCATCAAACGAATCATTACCAATTATGGCCTGCTCAGCCACAATAATATTCTCTTCCTTAATCCCCATCTCAAATAATATTCTTATTACGGCATCTATAACTTCTGGATTGGTTGCGACTGCCTGATACTGGTAAGCTGCCATTACTGCACTCGGTTTAATCAAAAGCTTGTCGTCCTTAACTAGTTCATTAATGCTAAGAAGGCTAAAAATATCTTTTATCGCTTCATAAATATCATATTTAACTTTGACAACAGACACAGCATCCTTGGTTTTTGCTTTCTCCTCAATAAACACGTCTCCAATCCTATAATCCTTCATGGTTTTTTTTGGTATCCTGTTTTCAAACTCGTCTTGTAAGAGAAGTACATTATATGGTATGATCGGATGCATTGGTGAAGGTATGGTGACTTTTGTTATTCCAACTACTTTCAGCTTAGTGCCTTTTTGCTTTACAATCTCGCCTTTGCAGTAAATGCACTTCTCAACAGGATAAATCCATTTTTTGTTGCAATTATCACAAATCCATCTAATTATCATAAGCTCACCTAAACTTTCTTTAATATGTGCACAGTAACAGTGCTACCAGCCCCACCAATATTTTGAGCTAATGCGCATTTAACATTGCTTACTTGCCTTTCACCAGCTTCGTTCCTCATCTGCTTGACTAATTCATAAATCTGAGATATTCCGGTAACGCAAATAGGATGACCTTTTGCCTTTAATCCGCCACTTGTGTTAACTGGAAGTTTACCATCAAGATTTGTCACACCTTTTCTTATCAGTTCTTTGCCTTCACCCTTTTTGCAAAATCCCAAATCTTCATAAGAGATTAGCTCAACAGGCGTAAAAGCATCATGAAGCTCTGCAACGTCGATGTCCTGGGGTGTAATTCCCGCTTGATTATAAGATTCCTCAGCAGCGAGTTTCGTTGCTTCCCAAGATACCATATCTTCACTCTCAAAAGCTGATAATCTATCAACAAATAATGATGAGCCTGCAATTTCAACATCAGTTTCATCTTTTGTCAAAATAGCTGCAGCAGCTCCATTTACAGATAAGCTACAATCAAAAAGCCTTAATGGGGAAGCTATAACAGGAGACTTTTTTATTTGTTTTAGAGTTACCTCCTTTTTGTAAAATCTTGCTTTGGGGTTAAGATAAGCATTTTTATGATTTTTGTATGCAACTAAATCCAGGTCATCTGTTGTTGCTCCGTATTTGAGCATATACTGCTGGGCTATTAATGCGTTTTGAGCAGGAAAAATTAAGCCTTCTGTCTGTTCATATATCCGTTCTGCTGCCATGAGAATCTCATCAGTAATTATAGTGGTGTTATTTGATAATAATTTTTCTCCACCAATAACAAGAACGTTGTTGTAGTCAAGTCTATTGGCAGTCCATAAAGCAGCTCCACCGCCGCCGCACACAGCAGATACAGTTATACTAGGGACCTTCTTTTTAAGTATGCTACTTAAAATAGAAGAAAATCCTCTCTGCCTTTCTCCATTGCTTGATGTATCAACTGTGGATGATACAATAACATCTATATCCTCAATTTTAAAGTCCGCATCCTCCAAGGCTTCTAAAGCAGCTTCATAAACAAGCTCTTGACTTGTACAAGTCTGCACTCCAAACTTAGTCATACCTACTCCTTTGATATACATACTTCCACCTTATTTTGCATATTTAGCTCTAAAATCAACTTTGTTTACTATGGCGAGCATCAAGAGAGCTTCTGCAACTAAGCTTTCTTTAACAAAAGCTTTGCCCTGCAGAATAGCACCTTTTTCGTCTTGTGCTATTAAGTCTACCTCAAACCTTATCTGCTCAGGAGGCACTATTGGAGCAAGAAATTTAACTTCTTTTAGCTTATAGGCAAGCACATCTTTTTCATGATGATTTAGAATGTTGCTTCTTACCAATAAGGTTGCTACCTGTCCCACCCCCTCAACTGTCAAAGCACCAGGCATAATTGGAAAGTCAACAAAATGACCTCTGAAGAAGTCCTCTTTGCCTGTTAATTCCTTAATAGCTACTATCTTGTTACTGCTTAGGCTGGTTACTTTGTCTATAAATAAAAAAGGATTATCATATGGAATAATCTTTTTTATGCTTTCAGCATTAATCTCTCCATTTTGATCCATGAGCTTGTTATTTTGATTCATTTCAGCCGATTCTCCAAATTTTGTCAGTTTAAATAACTTTCTAGCCATAATCTTCTCTAAAATATATCTTTTAAAATATTAATTATATCATATATATTGTAATTCCAAAAAGTGCAAAATTTTATATAAGGCATAGTAAAATTATCCCTTATGCTGAGAAATAGAAAGGCAAAGCTACTAGAGCTTTCCATAGGACAAAAATTAATAGTAAATGCGATTAACAAGTTATTAAAACCACTTGAAAAAGCCTACCACTTCTTTAAAATTTCAATTTCAAAAACAAAGGAAGCATTTCCAGCTGTTTATAGGTATTTTGATACTCTCATTAAGCAACATATGATAACACCAAGCAAAAGCCTGTTCGTTTCATCAAAGATTGGAGATATGGGAAATCTAATAACAACCCATGTTATGAAAAGATTACCAAATATTGACGAGTCTCAAATAGAGGGAATTTTGAAGAATCCGTCCAACAAATCATTTTTAGAGATTTTAACAGAAGGATTTGGAATAAACAAAGCTAAGGAAAAAACCTACACTGTTTTAGGAAAAAATAGCTTTAAAAAGATATTGATAGCAAATCGCGGAGAAATAGCTTTAAGAATAATTAGGGCGTGCCGTGAGCTTAACATCGAAACTGTTGTTGTATATTCCGAAGAAGAAAAGGACAGTTTGGCTGTAAAATTTGCAGACAAATCACATAACATCGGCAAGTCAGCGAATTACCTTAATATTAAGAAAATGGTAAAGATTGCCAAGCAAAGTAACTGCGATGCAATACATCCTGGCTATGGCTTCTTAGCCGAAAACCCCAAATTCGCTAGATTATGCGAGAAAAAAGGAATTGGGTTTATAGGGCCATCTTCTAAGATGATAGAGAAACTCAGCGATAAAATAGAAGCAAAAAAAGAAATGCTTAAAGCCGATATCCCAATCATAGAAGGTATAAGGGAAAATCTGAAAAGTAAGAGACATACTTTAAAAGTCGCAAGAATCATAGGATTTCCGGTTATTTTAAAAGCATCTGCCGGTGGCGGGGGTAAAGGAATGAGAATTGTTACCAAAGAAGGCGATATATATAGCGAATATGAAAGCGCTCAGAAAGAGGCTTCAAATGCCTTCAGTGACAACTCATTGTATATAGAAAAATATCTCGAAGAGCCTAGGCATATAGAATTCCAAATATTGGCAGATAAGTATGGAAACGTAATTCATTTAGGGGAGAGGGATTGCAGCATACAAAGAAGGCATCAAAAATTGATTGAGGAAGCGCCAAGCCCCGCTTTAAACAATGAGCTAAGGGAGATAATGGGAAATGCAGCTGTAAATGCAGTCAAGGCAATAGGTTATGAAGGAGCTGGAACTGTCGAGTTTTTATTGGACAAGAACAAGAATTTCTATTTTATCGAGATGAATACAAGAATCCAGGTGGAGCACGGAGTAACTGAAATGGTAACTAATGTTGATTTAGTTAAGGAGCAGATTAAGCTTGCTGAAGGTGCAAAACTTGCTTACAAGCAGGAAGATATAAAAATTGAGGGTCATGCGATTGAATGCAGGATTAATGCCGAAGACCCTTCAAACGACTTTGCCCCGTCACCAGGAACAATTGTGAGCTACCTACCGCCAGGAGGTCCAGGCATAAGAATAAGCAGCACATGTCATTCTGGATGCGCAATCTTACCGCAATTTGATTCATTAATCGCTTTGCTTATCTGCTATGGAAGGACTAGGCATGAGGCAATCGCCCGAATGAAAAGAGCGCTGAGCGAGTTTATGATTGAAGGAGTTAAGACGACTATTCCCTTCCACCAGATTGTTCTCAGCAAAAGGCAATTTTTGCGTGGCAGTACCTCTACTTCTTTTATTGAGAACAACAAAGTGATGGAAGAGCTTAAAGTGATTAAGCATAAAAAAGAAGCCTTACCCAAAGAGAAAAAAGTTTTGATAGTCACAACAGCAGTTTCCCAATATCTGGCAAAAAAACAGCAAGGGGTTAACAGCAGAAGCAAAATTAACCCGTGGGTGATGGCAGCAAGACAGGAAGCGATGAACGAAGGAAGTTTTGAGGAATAGGTTAATATATTTCTAATGTATGGTTTAATTTAAAAGATGATATATCACAAAATCCAACACTTTAAATCCTTGGCTTCAACTCAAGATAAAGCTAAAGAGCTTGCAAAAAGAGGGTTAAGCAACGTTGTTATTGTAGCAGATTTTCAAACCAAGGGCAGAGGCCGCTTTAATAGAAAATGGCATTCCGCTAAAGAAGGATTGTGGATGTCCATTCTGTTAAAACCAAATAATATTGAAAATATTTCATACTTGACGTTTGCTGCAGCAATTGCCGTTGTTGATTCAATAAAAAAAATTGCCAATCTAAATACAAGCATAAAATGGCCCAATGATGTGCATTATCTGAAGAAAAAATTATGCGGCATCTTGACAGAAGGCATTTTTGGCAAGGACAATTATGTTGTTGTTGGAATTGGACTAAACGTGAACCAAATCAAATTTCCCGAAGAAATACGAGACACAGCAACCTCGTTAATAATAATAAAAAACAAAGAATACAGCCTAACAAAATTAACTAAAAATATCGCTGACAAATTTTTCCATTTGTATACTAATTATTACAATAAACATAAATTAGTCACTATCTTAAAATTATGGAAAAAACATTGCAGTACATTAAACAAATATGTAATAGTTACAACGAAAACCAAAAAAATTAGAGGAAAAGCCATAAATGTTGATGGTGACTGCAATTTATTAATTAAGTTAAAAAACGGCAATGTCATGAAAATAACTGAAGGCGATATTAATGTCAAATATTATCCAAACCATTATCTTCCAAAATATTTAAAAAAGACGCAATTTAACCCTATTTAATGGCAATTTTGAAAAACATACCTATACTGAGAAAATTGGCAGATATATGCTACGCAATGCTTTTAGTCATAATTTTAAGCACTGTAGTAGGATTGATTCTTGCGTTTCCAGTAATGTGGCTCTGGAATTTCGTATTTGGAAGCTTGCACAAGATAAATGTGTTTCAAGCATGGGCTTTGAATGTACTGGCAGGCATATTATTCGGGCAGAGAAATTCTAATAAATGATAAGAATTAGGGCCAGGATTAAAATTGAAGTGACTGATATGTAGTCATATTTGCCCATGCTTAAAGCAAGGCTGCTTTTTGCATCCTCATTGTAAAGTCTAGAATACATGGCATCGGCTAAGTTAGACGCAGACTTTAGCATTCTTTCTAATAACAACACCATAAAAATTTTTACCGTCTTTACTTCTTTAAAACTTCCTAGCCTTGAGTTGATAGCATCTTTAGCTCTTGAGGCATTTACAAACATAACAGGGATAAACCTTATTGTGGCTGAAATTAGAACACCAATATTTCTCGGCTTAACTCCAAACAGACTAAGCGGAATAGCCAATTTTTCCACTGCCGCAATAAGCATTGATAGTGTAGTTGAATAGGTTAAAACGTAGGATAGTAATATCACCATAAAAAATCTCCAAATCACTAATAAGCCGTCTTGAATCTGATTTCTTGCAAACAGTAGGTACATTATTAACATAAAAAGCATAAATGAGTAAAATACTTTTAAATTGAATACCAAATTCATCAAATCAATCTTTGACAATATCAATAATATTATAACAAAAATTGTGAAAATCAAAATTTCATAACCGCTTATTGTGAATATCAAAATGCTTAGAAATAAAACCGACAATATCTTAACTCTTGGATCGAGCAAATGAATTAGGGAATTTTTATGCCTATATTGCCCAAAATTTAGCTGCTTTATCATTCTCAATCGATTAAGCCGGCTTCTTGTAATAGTCTTTTTTTCAATGCCAATTTTTTATCATTGAATATCACTCTGCCTTCTTTCATAAGTACTATCCTGTCCGCGTATTTTAGGTCATCCAACACGTTAGTTACCAAAACAATTGCAATATTATTTTTTTTATTTAAATCATAAATCATTTTGAGAATATTTTTCTTGTTTTTAACATCAAGCATTGTTGTCGGCTCATCAAATACAATGTACTTGGGATTCATTGCCAGAACCCCAGCCAATGCAACAAGCTGTTTTTGGCCTTGGGAAATAGTATTCACGTTTCTTTTTTGAAGATTCTCAATCTTTAAGCTTCTTAAAGTCTCATTAACAGTTCTTTTTATTTCATCAGCGCCAATTCCCAGGTTTTCCAGCCCGAAAGCCACATCTTCGTCTGCAATAGAATAAACAAGCTGATCTTCAAAGTTTTGAAATACAAAACCAACCCTTTTTCTGGTTTCAAAGCTGCTATGTTTTGTGCTGAATCCGTCTACAATAACATCACCTTTAGCGGGAGTTAAAATTCCATTGAGATGTTTTGCCAAAGTAGTTTTCCCGCACCCATTCGAGCCTATCACGGCAGTAAAACTACCTTCTTTTATTTTCAAGCTTATATTTTTTAATACAATCTCGTCTTCGTATTTAAAGCTGACATTATTAACTTCTATCATTGGAATGAAAACGAATAAATTGCTATACCCTTACCGACAATTAATGACGGTTTATTCTTATTGCCTTCATTTAACTTTAAAATCCGATACATCTGCGGGGCTTTTATCATTAGTCTCTTAATAAATTTATTATTCAGCTTAATAATGACCTCAATTTGCTTTCTATTTAAGGATTGTGCAACAAAATTCACAATTTTGCCTTTAACTATCAGCGACAGCACAGAGCCTTTTTCTCTGCTTTTGATATACTCTTTTTTCTGAATCCATTTGCCATCAAGACAAATCTCTCCAAATTTTAGCTTTCCATTTAATTTCTTAATAATGCCATTTTTGCTTTTGGCTGTATAGACTGCTGGATATTTGCTATAGCTCGGTTCTATTTTGAATAGCCGTTTAATGTTAATTTGCAATAACTCTCGAATCTTGTCTTCAAGTTTTTTGTAACCGCCTTCCCCAATATGCCGATAAACAATTTTGTTGCCATTGATTAATATTTGCGATGGCCAGAAATTGACTTTTAATTTTTTGATTATTTTTTTGTTTTTGTCAATTATTATTGGAAAAAATATTTTATATTTTTGCAATATCGGCAGTATATTCCTAATATTCCTCTCAAATTCCCATTCTGGAGGATGGATTAATACAGTCGCTAAGCCATATTTTTTGTATCGATTATTAATTTTTTTAATATAATATAAACTCCTTAGGCAATTCATGCAACTGTAGGAAAAAATGTCAAGCAGGATTAATTTGTTTGAATTTATTTTCATTATAAATTAAAAATATCAATTATATATAAATTTAGCTGGTATGTTTCAAGTGCGTAGTTTAGATTACTTAATTAAGAATGTGTTACTCTTGCTTCTAGCTTTGGTCTATCTGGATGCTGGTGTAAAAAAAGCACAGGTCCCAATAATCGTGTTAGATTTGGAATCATTTGCTCAGGTGAAGAACCTACATCAAATTCTAAAACTTCTCTTGCTCCGTTTCTCTTAAGTGCACCTTTTTGAGCCGGAGTTAAAGCATTCGCACGACTTCTTACATATGCCACGGCTATTGGCATCAGCGGATCGTATTCCTGTAATTTAGCTTTAGCTTGTGCATAATTATCTGGTGTTGCCAAAACCATATCAATACATTCAAGATGTCCTGCTTTGTGTACATAATCTATTTCATCGACATCTGCAGATATTATGACAAAATTGCCTCCTCTGTATCTCAACCTAAATGGTCCGGTATTACCATCAATATATAACACGTTGTAATGATTGTTGATTGCCATTTTAAATCAGTGTAACTACTATCTAGTATTTAAATTCAAACAATATCCTTACATCAAAAAGGAATTGTGGGGAGGGGAATTTTGGAGTGATGGCGGTCACATAGACACGGTAAGCGAGTATGGTGGATTAGATAAAATAAAGAAATATGTTAAAGAACAAGGACGAGATGTTAATCAACTCAAATTATCAGAATTTTAGATTAAACATACCCCGCCCCTTGGGGCGAATGGGTAATTGATTTAACTTTTTTGATTTTGGTGTTAGCGTAACTATTAAAACATCCAAAAATTTTATTTCATATACTTTCCAATTTCGACATTCTTAGCAATATAAGCTGCAAGCAACAGCTTTATTGTATCTCCTATGATAAAAGGCAAGACCCAGCCTACAAATATAGCATTCCATGGCAAACCTGTTACAAGCTTTCCTTGTATAGAACCAAGAGTATATATTATGAGAGTTCCAGCAAACATAGCGAGAATTGTATCAATTGAAAAATACTTAGATTTTTTTGGATAAAATATTAAAAATAAAAGGAAAATTATTATTGCTATACTCACAATAATTAAAAATATTCTTTGCTGTCCTGACAACAATGAAACCATTGGGACATTACTTTTTGAAATGGCATTCCAAAGCGTCAAAAATCCAATTTTAAATGTTATGTCTAGAAAGATAAATACTACAAAAAATATTATTACAAAATATGACTCATATTTTAGGAGTGAAATAAACTTCTTATCACTAAAATATTTCTTGGCTAAAAATCCAAATATGGGGAGAGCTATGAGCAATAATGCTATAAGCCGTGTGTTCTCTAAAATAGACAATACGCTTAGATCCACAATTCCAATATATAATGCCAACATCAATAAGATAAAAATACCCGAAACTATTGCAAATACCGAAACTATTGTGAATATAATGATCAAAGAAATTTCCCTGAATATCAAACTTATAGTGTGGTGCTTTAATCCTTGGCCGTTATATTCGGTAGTAAACAAACCAATAACAAAAGCAGCAAGAGGGTAACTAAACAAATATCCACCAGTTGGACCTAGCAAAGCTCCAAAACCAGAGCCACCGCCTGCAAAAACAGGCAATCCAAGAGCACCAACAGTAATGTACAAAATCATTGCCAAAGCTCCATAGTAAGCTCCAAGCATAGCACCACTTAATAGAACGACTAATGTCTGCAAAGTTATCGGAACTGGGGTAAATGGTAATGGGATTTTGAACCATGATACTGCAGCTGTAAGAGCAGCAAACAATGCAGCAAACATCATTCTTTTTAACTTAGCTTTTTCCATAAAATTCCTATTCGATTATAGCTAAAACGTCTCCTCTGTTAACATTATCCTCTTTCTTAACTTTGACTTCTTTTATTATACCGTCTCGCGGGGCTGTAATATCATTCTCCATCTTCATTGCCATAAGCGTAATCAAGCTTTGCCCTTCCTTTACTTGAGCACCTGCTTTTACCTTGACTTCATAAATAATTCCTGGTAATTGAGCGGTTATTTCTATTTTTCCTTCGTCTGTTAGCTGCTTTTTTTGCAGCCTGTTGATAGCACTTGGTTCAGCATCTTTTTTGGTCTCAACTTCATAGACATCGCCACCACAATGCACCAAGATTTTGCCTTCTTCAGTTTCCTCTACAAAAACCTTGTATTCAATGCCATCAACCTTAACAACAAGCTCCTCCATTTCTACAAAGGCATATTCCCATGTTTTTTAGCAGGCCTTTTTTCTCTTTTGGAAAACAGCATATCAAGGCTTTTGATTAAGGCAATTCTTGTGTTTTTTGGCTCTATTATCATGTCAATCTTTCCAAGCTTTGCTGCCACATAAGGATTAAGGTACTGCTCAACATATCTTTCTACAAGCTCGGCCCTCGATTTTGGATTTTTGGCGATTTCGTCTTTGTTGATGATGCTAACTGCCTGCTCAGCCCCCATAACTGCAATTTCTGCAACTGGCCATGCTAAAACCTTATCAAAACCCATATTTTTTGACACCAAGGCAATATAAGCACCACCATAAGCTTTTCTTAAAACAAGCGATATTTTAGGCACAGTTGCCTCAGAAAATGCATAAAGGACTTTTGCACCATGCCTTATAATACCCCCATGCTCTTGCTCTGAGCCAGGCAAATAACCTGTCACATCTACAAGATTGATTAGGGGTATATTAAAACTATCACAAAACCTTACAAATCTTGAGATTTTATCAGATGAGTTAATATCGAGGCAGCCAGCCAACACTTTGGGCTGATTAGCAATAATCCCTATGCTATTTCCGTTAAGCCTTGCAAATCCAACAACTGCATTAGGGGCAAAATTTGAATGGACTTCCATAAACGACTTTTTATCAAAAACCTCGTGGATTATATCTCTAACCTCATAAGCTTTTTTGGAATCCTCTGGAACAATAACCTCAAGTTTTTTAGTTTCCCTTGTTGGGCTATCAGAAGCACTATACGGGGGATTTTCCAGATTGTTTTGGGGGAGATAGCTTAGCAAAGCCTTAATCAGATCTAAACATTCTTTTTCGTTCTCTGCTGCGAAATGCGCTACTCCGCTTTTTTCAGTATGGGGGAGACAACCACCCAAGCCATCAAAATCAATATTTTCCCCAGTTACTGTTTTTATAACCTCAGGTCCGGTGATGAACATATAGCTTGCCTTCTTTACCATTAAAATAAAGTCAGTCAGAGCCGGAGAGTAAACAGCAATGCCGGCACAAGGGCCTAGGATTGCTGATACTTGAGGTATTATGCCTGATGACAGCATGTTTAGCTGAAATATCTTACCTCCAGAATCTAAAGCAGCAACACCCTCTTGTATTCTTGCCCCTCCTGAATCAAGCAGCCCAATGCAAGGGCAACCAGTCTTTAACGCAAGCTCCATAATATGGGCTATTTTCCTGTTATGTACTTCTCCCATTGAGCCACCCATAAAAGAAAAATCCTGAGCATAAACATAAACAGGCTTTTTATTTATTGTTCCGTAACCCACAATAACACCATCGCCAGCCTTTTTTTTAGCTTCTAGCTCTTTGCTCTGCAACTCAGCGAATGCATCTAGCTCAGCAAAAGAATCTTCATCTAATAGATATTTCAAGCGCTCTCTGGCTGTTAATTTGCCTTTCTTATGCTGCAATTCAGCAGCCTGCTTTTCATTCTGCAGTTCACTATTTTTTTCAAGAAAATCTTTAAGCTTAGCCCCCATTTGCTAAGCATATGAAGAACTGTTTAAAAAGTTTGTGGGAAGTGTATTGTTTAATATATGTTTTACATAACCTGCTTTTAGAACATTTATTGACTCTCATAATATTTAGATAGAGTTAAAAACGAGATCTTTGAGATTATGTGTCCTTTTAGGTAGGCTTTTTCATGCCATTCTTAAAACAACTTAAACCCTTTACTTTCCTTGGTGCCTATTATCCCGCCTTCGACTATCTTGAATATAATCTCCTTTTCTGGCTCTAATGAGCGATGCTTTCGTAAAATCCACCTTCTGTTGCCGTTGGGTGTTATCTGCAACTCTATAAGGCATTTGCTTCCGTACTTTAAGATGTCGCCTCCAACAATATTCACCTTGTCTTTTTCATCAAAATCTGTATACACTTGGTTAGTTATAAGGACCGGAATGCTTTTTTTCCTTGCTATCTCGGTAAGATAGGAGATTTGCTTTCCAAGCTCTGTATTGACTTCGCGTACATCCTCACTTTTGCTAAGCTCCAAGCGATAGAGCATTGCAATTGTATCCACAATAATCAATCCGATTTTATCATTGACAATCTCTTTTAGTTTTTCAAATGCTTTCTTTTGCTCAGCAAAGCTTGTTGGCTTTAAAAAAATAATATAATCCAGCACTTTCTTATAATCCTGGCTTATGTGGGAGCTTACCTGTTTTAGTCTCTCGACAGAGAAGCCGCCCTCGCTGTCGACATAAATCACTTTTTTTCCAGCTCTGGCTATGTTTATGGAGCAGAGTAAACAAAGAATTGTTTTGCCAGAACCAGCAGGGCCATATAATGTTGTTATCACATCTTTTTCATAGCCGCCATCAAGCATAAGGTCAATTATTTTGCTGCCTGTTGGTATTTTGTTTAGCTCTTCCATTATGAAATAGCATTTCTGATAATTTTATAAATTTGTTGCTTTAGGAAAATTTTAATATACACTTAGATTGCCTTGGCTCATGAATAAACCGGCATCCCCGGGCATTTTTTGGGGCATACACGTACTTATCAGCATTGCAGTTTTGATTGTCCTATTTAGATCTTATAGGACTTATCTTTTTAGATTCAACTACGGGTATTTAATAATCATATTCAGCCTGCTTCTCTGCAGCATCTATACTTACCTTGTTGACAGGAAAAAATCCAAATCAATGGCATTGACTTCGTACGTTTTTGGGCTTTTTACCTGGGTTCCATTGCTTAACCTCTTTTTTGGAGTATTGGCAATATACCTGGGGTTAAAAGCGATTGGCAAAATCAAAAAAGATGCAACTAAGTATGGAGGAAAATGGTTTGCAATAATTGGCATCATTCTTGGCATAATTGTCTACATAAATTATTTAACTGGGTTGGGCATGTGCATTTATGGAATCAAATCGATATGTAATGCAATTGGATTAACATTTTTGACTTAAAATATTAAATTTATAGAAATATTTAAAAGCATCAATTTTTTATTTTGTTATACTATGCCTATAAAAGATACAATAATGCTGGTGTCAAGTGTACTTTTTGGAATTTTGTTCCTGTTTTTGGTATTTATCTTTCTTGTATTCATCATCTCTTTGTTTATCAAAAAAAGAAACAAACAATTTGAGCCAAAATTAAGTATTGTAATTCCAGCTTATAATGAAGAAAAGAATATCGGAGAATGCTTAGATTCCGTGTTTGATTCAAACTATCCAATGAAAAAACTTGAGGTAATAGTTGTTGATGATGGCTCAACTGACAATAGCTTAAAAATTATGCGAAAATATAAAAAAGTTAGTGTGTATGTGCAAAATCATCTTGGCAAAGTGGAAGCACTGAACTTGGGGGCATTGAATTGCTCTCATGATTTTATAATAACAATCGATGCAGACACAATACTAGATAAAAACTGCATAAGGGAATTGATAATGCCCTTACATGACAAAAATGTAGGTGTGACAACCGGCAACAATGAGGTAAGAAATAAAACATCCATTTTGGCAATTTTCCAAAGTATAGAATACCATATCACTAACCTTCTGCGAAATTCTTTCTCAAATGTGTTCAAAGATGGAGTATGGATTGCTGGCTCTTTGGCGTGTTATAGAAAGTCAGCAATCAAGCGGGTAGGTTTTTTCAAGAAAGACACACTTGCAGAGGATATTGACATAGCGCTTGAACTAAAGAAGAAAGGCTATAAAGCAGTTATAGTTCCAGCAGCATTCGGACAGACGGTAGTTCCTAGCAAACTGCATGATCTTTATAAGCAACGCGTTAGGTGGTGGAGAGGAGTGTCCCAGGCTATAGTCAAGAACAAAGAACTTTTATCTTTAAAATCAACTTTTTCAATAATCTATCTTTACTTAAGCCATTTTTGGTGGTCAATTTACGCACTGCTTTCGCTGCCATTGATAATTTTCCAAATATTTTACTGGCTGCCCTATAATACCCAAAGCTTGTTTAGTGTTGTAGGCTATTTTATCAGGTGGCTAAGCCTGCTGGGTCCGATTTATGTTGTTTATAAGATACCGGACTTCGGATTGTCAGTTTACAGCATCTTTGGAGTTTTATCAGGGATAATTACGGCTGCACTGAGCTTTATTGCAGTCATCAGATTTAAAGATAAAATTACTTTAAAGAACATATTTGCCATATTCTTTTACTTTCCATATACAATAGTTTTAAATATAATAATCTTAACTAGCCTTTTAAAGCACAGATTTTGGCAAAGAAGTTTTTATTTAAAGTAACAGGAAAATGGTCACAATTGATACTTATCAATACTATACCCAAGAATATATAAGATTTGTAACAGAATTTTTTTCATGGTACAATCTAGTAGGGCGAAAAATACTGGATTTTCTTCACAATATATTTGACAGCTTATTTCATATTCTGCTTTTTATAACTATTATAATATCAGTACTCTACTTCATAGTATCGCTTTATATAATTTTAAAGAAACGCAAAAATACAACTAAAGAAGTATATGATGCAGAACTTCCATTTGTTACGGTTCAAATCCCGACCTTTAACGAGCTTGCAGCGATAAGGTGTGCTAAAAGCTGTTTGAACTTTGATTATCCAAAAGACAAGTACGAAATTCTAATAGGGGATGACAGCAACAAACCGGAAATATCAAAAAAACTGAAAGAGTTTGCTGAAACAAATGCCATAATGAGAATAATAAAAAGAGAAAGCAATGTTGGGTACAAGCCCGGAAATTTGAACAACATGCTAAACCACTCAAAAGGGGAAATTCTAGTTATTTTTGATTCAGATTTTGTACCGCCGGAAGATTTTCTTTCAAGAATAGTAAACCCATTTATGAAAGATAAAGGTATTGCCGGCGTGCAGGCCAGATGGAAATTGATAAATGCCAATCAAAATATGATAACTGCATTGGGAGCAGCTATTGTATCTACATGCCACCATATAACTATACCATTCATGTACGATAGGAGGAAAATAACTTTCCTTTGCGGCTCTGCAGAAGCTGTAAGAAAAAATATTTTGATTGAGCTCGGCGGTTGGGAAAATGGGAACTTGACAGAAGACATAGAATTTTCACTGAGAGTTCTCGAAAAAGGCTACAAAATAAAGTATTTGAGCGACTTGGAATGTGACAGCGAAGTGCCATACACGCTCCAAGACCTTTACAAGCAACAAATGAGGTGGGCGTATGGAGTTATCTCCTCATGGAAAAAACATTTTATGGCTATATCAAGAAGTAAGCATCTTAACGTTATCGATAAGTTTTACATGCTCGGTATCTTCTGCAGCGGCTACCTAGTCTCAGTTTTATTGGCTGGCTTATTTTTATTTGGAACTTTGAGCTTTATAACACACTCCCCAGCACCAATTGAATGGGGAAGGTTCTTTTACGAATTAATAAGGAATGTAATTCTAACAAGCGGGCTAATTTTTGCAAGCGTTATAGCGTTGATAAAAGCAAACAAGGTCAAACTAACTATTCCGATGATTGCGTCGTCATTCAGCTACGGGCTCGTTGTAACATATTACGTTAATATCGGAATTTTCAAGGCATTTGCAAAGACTCCGATGGAATGGCATATGCTTAATAAGCAAGGAAACAAGTCCATAAATTAAAAAGAGTTCTTCATAGAAAGTATTATTTATAAATCAGCAAAACACATTTTCTAGCATGAAGTTAAGTCAATTCGCCGGAATTATGGCAGTCATTTTAACATTCCTTATTCTTAAGCTTTTCCTGACAGGATTTTCCAGCGCCTTGTGGTGGGACTCAGCAGTGTATATAGGAATGGGCAAATCCATTTTTTCTAATGGCAGTATTGGATTTTTTGAGGATGCAAGGCCTTTAGCTTTACCGTTAATTCTTGGTTTTCTTTGGTGGATTGGACTGGATATAGTTTGGTTTGGCAGTATAATGATGCTAATCTTCAGCGTAGCTTCCATATTGCTGACCTATTTAATAGCCAGAAGAGTTTTTGGTAATTTTCCAGGTTTGGTTGCAGCATTAATGTTGGCTACTTATCCTCCTTTTATAGCATACAGCACTATTATCAATGCCGACTTACCAGGTGGATTTTTTATTTTAACTTCTATATATCTCTTATTAAGGCAAAAAAATACCTTTGCTGGTTTTTTTTTAGCTTTGGCAATATTGACAAAATTCACTTCAATTGTAGCTGTTCCTGCCATTTTATTTTGTATGTTATTGTCCCAAGAAAATGTTTTTAAGAAACTAGCTAACTTTTTCCTTGGATTTCTAATGTTGCTGCTTCCTTATTCCATTTTTAGCCTAATTTCTTACGGAGATTTAATAGCACCGTTGATAAAAGCCCATAATCTAATAACAAATGTTGCAGGCAATTTTTCATGTCCGACCAGCCCAGGCTTTTATCTAGCCAGCATTGCTGGCGGAAGCATCCTATCCGCATTGTTTTTTGTCGGCATAATTAAAAAACCATTTTCTTATCTCAGGAAAAAAGAATGGAAAAGCACATTAATATTGCTAATTGGGCTTGCGCCTTTTATTTATTTGACATTCTTCCTTAATTGCAAGGATGCAAGATACTCATTGCTTTTTATTCCTTATACCTTTATGTTTTCAAGCCTTGGACTGCATAAAATTCTCAAGAGGATAAAGGGAAAAAACATTAAAATAGCAATATTAGTCTTTGCCTTTTTGTTGCAAATTACTGTGTCAACAAAAATATTAAGTTCTGAATATAAATGGCTTGACTATAATGACAAAAATGAAGCATTCTACAAGTTTATGCATGGAAAAAGCATAAAAGGCAAAATTTGGTCATCAGACCCTTTTGTTTCAGCATTCCATGATGTCAAGACAGATGAGCTAATGTATTACCCTGTACTAGACAACAATAAAATAGACCATCTCTTATCCTCAATCAATAGCGAGGTTGAATATATTTTTATCAATACATGCGATATTCAATGCGTGTCAGGCTCCTATTGCGAGTCAGGAAAAGAGGAATTATTTGATTTGCTGAGGTCAAAATTTTTTGTCTATAAATATGAAAAATATAATGGTTGCGAGAGGTTAGCATTCATATGGAAAAGATAAGAATATTGATGATAACCCAGTATTACTGGCCTTATTGCAGCGGAATTACAGAGTATGCGAGAAGGCTTGCCGAGGAACTAGTCAAGGAAAATTTTGATGTAGCAATTTTTACGGTAAGGCATAAACCCTCTCTTAAGGGTGAAGAAACTATAAATGGCGTAAAAGTTATTAGGAACAAAATATTATTTAGGCTGAGCAAAGGCGCATTATCCCCATTTTTTGTTTCGAGAGGATTATCCATTTCCAAAGATTATGATTATGTTAACTTACACTTGCCGATGTTTGAGGCAGGCTTATTTTCTATATTCGTGCCAAAACGCAAGCTGATAGCGACTTACCATTGCGATTTGACACTCAATAAAAATTTTTTTGAGAAGATAATCGAATTTTTTTATTATCTATCGGCTAAACTATGTTTGATAAGAGCGAACAAGATAGTGACATACACAAGAGACTATGCCCTGAATTCAAAAATATTGTCGAAATTCACCCATAAAACATATTATGTCCATCCAATTGTTGACTACGCCCATTTCAAGCCAAAAGATAAGCGGATAAGCAAATTGAAGCTTGGAATCAGGCAAAATGAGCTTGTTATAGGTTTTATCGGCAGACTTGTTTTTGAAAAAGGGCTTTCTTATTTTTTGGACTCGATGTCAAAGATACTAGACAGGTTCCCAAACACAAAATTCATTCTAGCTGGCAATTACAAGGACGTTGCCGGCGGAAGCATTTATCCGCAAATAAAAAACAAAATTGAAGAGAATAAGAGCAAAATTATAGTTACTGGACAAATAAGATATGAGGACCTGCCTTCGTTTTATTCCGGATGCGACGTTGTTGTGCTTCCAAGCATAGACAAAATGGAGTCATTTGGAATTGTGCAACTTGAGTCAATGCTATGCTCTACACCAGTTGTAGCCTCGGATATCCCAGGGGTTAGAGTTCCAATAAATAAGACTGGCTTCGGTTTGCTGGCAAAGCCAAAAAATAGCATCTCAATTTCTAATGCAGCAATTAAAATACTGAGAGAACCAAAATTTTTTGTAAAGCCAAGAAGCAATATAATAAAAGCCTTTAGCAAAGATTCTGTTGTAGGGGCATATAAAAACATATTCGGGAAATAGCATGAAAAATCATCAACCAAATAGTTTCCAAAAAATGGAATTAATGCAATATTTTACTCTAATAAGAGTTAAACAGTATTACAAAAATGTGCTTGTATTTTTGGCAATATTCTTTTCAGGGAATTTGTTTAATTTAGATATACTTGCCAGAAGTATAGCTGGCTTCTTTATTTTATGCGCTGCCTCCTCTTCTATCTACGTTTTTAATGATATAGTGGATAGAAAAAGCGATAAAATACATCCTGAAAAATCGAAACGGCCATTGGCATCCGGAAGCATAAAAACAAAAAATGCTTCTATTTTATCAGTGAGTTTGATGTTAGCTTCATTAAGCCTTTCTTATATTATCAGCAAACAATTCTTTTTCATTGTCTTGTTTTTAATGTTTTTTTCTTTCATTTATACCTTGTGGATGAGCAAAATACTAATTATGGATATCTTATTTATATCTATTAATTTTGTCTTAAGAGCTGTATCGGGAGGATCTTTGAATAATATATGGGTTTCACCTTGGCTTATATCAGGTTCTTTTTTTCTCGCTTTCTTTCTTGCTGCCGGAAAGAGGAAATCCGAGCTTGTTTATATGGAAAGCTTAAAAAAGAAGAAAACTTTTTATCCTGAAAAAATTCTTGATAGGATGCTTTATTTCTCGGCAACCATGCTTTTAGGATCATACATCTTATACACAATATCGGCAAATTTATGGCTATTAGTCACAGTGCCTTTTGCATCGCACATGGCGTTTAAATACTTGAAATATTCATCATTAGGATTCAGAAGCGCAAGAAATCACGAGTATTTGTTTTTTGACAGAAATATTGCCGTTAGCCTCTCAATTTATCTTTTCCTGCTCACGTCCGTACTTTACTGGAAAAACATCATTTCTTTATTTTGACAAAATCTCCCAAAGTGAATCTGTCATCCCTTCTTTTATTGGCAGGGGCAGCATATTCTTCCTCGTGCCCTTCTATCAGCTTAATTCCAAGAATCTTCTCAAGCTTTTCAGCTATCTCTAATGACGGCTCAAAATGTCCTGTTTCAAAATTGTGCACTGTCGATTCCTTTTCATTTATCTTTTTTGCAAAATCTTTTTGGTCCAAACCCATCGATTCCCTTTTCCTTTTGATTATATCTGAATAATTTTCAACTATCAGCTTGATTGTTTCTTTTTTGAGGCCAATCTGTGCAGGTTTTGGATCTTTCCTCATTTGACGAGTCTTAACCGCTTTAAGCACTTTTCCAAATTTGACGCATTTTGTGCATACATTTAACTCAATCCCTTCAATCAAAGTCTTGTATAATTCTTCATCAACTTTGCCGCATAAGTCGCAGTTAATCTTTATCACCTTGCCTTTTTGATCCGCAAAAAGCTTGGCCAAAAAATAAGTAAGGAATTGTTTCGCAATTCATTTAATCACCAATTAATGTTACAATTATTTTTCTATCATTCCTTGGACCATCTAATTCAACAAACATGAGGCTTTGCCAGGTGCCTAATTCCAGTTTGCCGTTTTTTACAGGTATTGTCTCACTCGGCCCGAGCATTGCTGATTTAATATGCGCATCAGCATTGCCGTCAACATTATCATGCCTCCAGATACCAGCCGGAATTAATTTGGCTAAAGCGTCTACCAAATCCAAGCATATATTTGGATCGTAGTTTTCGTTTACAATAATTGCCGCTGTAGCATGCGCTGCAAAGACATTGCATAAACCATTTTTTATTTTTGATCTCTTTACTATGGAATTTATTTTGCCAGTTATGTCAATGAGCTCGTGCTTTTTGGATGTGGAAAAAAATATTTCGTCATGCATATGATGGGTATATTGAAATAATATTTAAATATAGTGCAAATTAACTACCCTTATGGCGGCCATAATCGTTACGGGAACTCCTGGCACAGGCAAAACTGCTTTGGCAAAGAAATTATCCAGGAAACTGAACTATGTTTATCTTGATGTAAACAAAATTATTTCAAAATATAAACTGTCAGAAGGATATGATAAGGCAAGAAAAACGGGAATTGTGGATGTTAATAAATTGAATAAATTCCTAATTAAACATATTAAACAATTTAAAATCAATCAATATAAAAAATCAGAAAAGCACAATGGTATAATAATTGACTCCCACTTATCCCATTATCTCCCAAGAAAATATGTTAATTTTTGTATTGTAACCAAATGTGATATTAAGGAATTAAATGCAAGGCTAAAAAATAAGAAATTTCACAAGGAAAAAATTGATGAAAACCTGCAAGCAGAAATATTTGATATCTGCCATATTAAGGCAATGGAAAAAAAACATAAAGTTTTTGTTGTGAATACGACAAAAGGTTTTAATATAAGCCAGCTAGTTAAGAAATTCGGAGTTTAAATGTTCTCACAAAGGGTTGAAAATATTGCAGCAAGCGCCACTTTGGCAATTGATGCAAAAGCCAAGAAATTAAAAAAAGAAGGCAAAGATGTTGTTATATTCGGGGCTGGCGAGCCAGATTTTAATACACCTGAAAATATAAAGCAGGCAGCAATTAATGCAATAAAAGATAATTTTACAAGATATACTCCTGTAGGAGGAATTCTTGAATTAAGAAAGGCTATAGCAGGGAAATTTAAGAGAGAAAATGGCATTGCATATGATCCAGCTGAAACACTTGTCAGTTGTGGCGGAAAGCACACTCTTTATAACATTGCGATGGCTTTGCTTGATGAAGGCGACGAAGTAATATTGCCCGTACCGTACTGGGTCAGCTATATGGAAATGATTAAGCTAGCAGGGGCACAGCCAGTTTTCTGCGAAACAGATGATAAATTCAAACTAGATGCAGACATGATTAAGAAAAAGCTAACATCAAAAACTAAATTAGTAATTTTAAACACTCCAAGCAATCCTTCAGGTGCTGTGGTTGAATCTTCAGAAATAAAGAAAATAGGGCAGCTTTCCATTGACAACAACTTTTATTCCGTATCTGACGAAGTATATGAGCATTTTATTTATGGCGATAAAAAGCATTTGAGCATTGCATCTTTAAATGATGAGATAAAGAATCTGACAATAACAGTTAATTCGGTGTCTAAAACTTACGCTATGACCGGATGGCGAATTGGCTATTGCGGAGCGAGCAAAGAAATAATAAACGCAATGGAAAATTTGCAGAGCCATTCAACTAGCAATCCATCGAGTATAGCGCAGATGGCTGCTTTGGAAGCATTAAACGGGCCTCAAGATAGCGTTAAGGAAATGTTGATGGCTTTTGATGAAAGAAGAAGGTTTATTCACAAAAGACTGAACGAAATTGATTGTATTTCCTGCGTTGAGCCTGAAGGGGCTTTTTACGCATTTCCAGACATAAGCAGAACAGGCTTGAGTTCCATGGAGTTAGCTTCTAAGCTTCTTGATGAAGCATTGGTTGCTGTTGTACCAGGAACTGCATTCGGCTCTGACAACCATATAAGATTGAGCTATGCAACCTCTATGCACGAAATTGAAAGGGGGCTTAACAGAATTGAGAAATGGCTAAAACAAAGAAATACCAGAATTCATCAACAATGAAAATAAAAATTACAACAGGAAATGTTGAGGCTGTATGTGAATTAAAGAGCATGCTTACCTCTAGAGCGATTTACAATGCTTTGCCTATGGAAGGAGCCGCAAACAGATGGGGAGATGAAATATATTTTGTGATTCCTGTGAGATTAGATGCTGAAGAGGGTGCGGATGAAATTGTTAAAGAGGGCGACATAGCTTATTGGCCAGAAGGAAGCTGTTTTTGCATATTTTTCGGAAAAACTCCGGTTTCTAAAGGAAACGAAATAAGGGCTGCTTCAAAGGTTAATGTTTTTGGAAAAATTAAAGGAGATGCTAAGGTATTTAGCAATGTTAAGGATGGGGATTTGGTTGTTTTACAAAAAGCATGAAAAGAAAAATATCTAGCCTGGATTTGCATTTTCTTTTGAAAGAGCTTGAGGTTTTGGTAAATTCAAGAATAGACAAAATCTACCAGCCTGATAAGCAAGTCATTATATTCAGTTTCTACAAAACGAATGTTGGCAAAAAATTGCTGAGGATTGAGACAGGAAAAAGCATGTTTTTAACAGAAGGAAAGGAAGAAAGCTTGACTCTTGATTTTGGCATGCTGTTAAGGAAACATCTGGAATGGCACTTCTTAGTTGGCGTAGAGCAAATAAAGCCTGAGAGAATTCTTAGAATTTCCTTTGAATCTAAAGACGATAAAAAATATCTCTATGTTGAATTTTTTGGCAAAGGGAATGCCATACTGTGTAATGAGAACAATACAATAATCAATTCACTTGAGCAGCATGATTTCAGTACAAGGTCGATAAGGCCAAAATTGAAGTATACATACCCGATAATGAATACTAATTTGTTCGATATAGATAAAGGCCAGTTAAGTGAACTACTAAAAAACTCAAAAAAAGATTTCTTGGTTACTTGTTTAGCCACTGAATTAGGTCTAGGAGGTTTATATTCTGAAGAAGTCTGCTTGTTATCTAATGCAGACAAAAACATTAATCCAAAATATATTGACGATGCCCAAGCACAATCGATATTAGATTCAATTAAAAGATTAATAAACAGCAGAATAGACGCAAAGGTAATTTTTGATGAAAATCATAATGCAATTGATTATGCTCCATTTGAATTGAAGTTTTACGAAAAGCACAAGAAGAAGGAATTTTCATCGTTTAGCAACGCAATCGCTTACTTCCATTCCCAGTTTAAGGAGATTGAGGAATCAGCATCTGACAAGAAAATCAGGGAGCTTGAAAGGATAATAGAAACCCAAAAGCAGGCTGTAGAACAGCTGAGGAAGGAAGAGCACGAAATGCGGCAGAAGGGAGAATTAATCTATCAAAATTATCAATTGATAAAAGAAATTCTTGATGAGCTCAATAAAGCGAGCAAAAATTATAGCTGGAAAGAGATTAAGGAGAAGCTTAAGGCACATAAGATAATAAAGGAAGTTAATGATAAGGATAGGAATGTTGTTGTTGAGGTTTAAAGTACCATTTATCACCTATTTTTTCTCCACTATATTTGCCTGGCGGAAGCCCGTCAATTCTTGCTTGCAATATGGCTTCTGATGATTTTTGGGCAAAGGGGTTTGAAGAATTTCCTAGCGCAACTGCCCTTCCAATATCCTCGGATAGGTTTCCTGACAAGACAAAGTCAATACTTACAGGCTTAACTAAAACAGCGTTAGCACCCACTATAAATCATCACCAAAATCGTCAAATCAGCCATAATTTATATACTTTTCTGCTGTGGTAAGCCAAATCATAAGATAGTTTGTTAATGTTAAAAGCCGCTCTTATTTAAGAAAAAATAGATTGGAGAAAGAGGTTTTATGTAAAGTTCGGAAAAGGTCCAGACGAGTGTTAGGTGAGTGGGATTGAAGAACGAAATCCCACAGAGCGAACGAATGAAATTCGTGAGCGAAGACATTTGCGGGCATCAAGAATGCTTTTGCCGTACTTTTCTTAAAATCAAACGAAAGTATTAAATAGCTCTATAATATGATAATTATAGAAGACAAAATGGCAAACAATCTAAAATTGAATGAGGAAACAAAATCATTGATAAAATCTAGCTTAAACATAGAAGAGAATATACTGAATTTAGGTTTGAATAAATGGAAGAATAAACTAAAGGAATTTGAAAAACAACATAAAATTTCTACTGAAAAGTTTGTTAGCAAATTCAATAAAGGCGAATTAGGAGACGACAAAAAATGGTTTGAATGGGCATTGGCATACAAAGCTTATAATCATGTTAAAGGGAAGCTCGACATTGTTAAAGGTATAACTATATGATTTATGATTACTTCTCAAAAGTCCAGAGGAAATTAGAAGCTATCAAGTGCATTATTATGGAGCAATCTGTTAATTTTGATTTTGTTTCCGATGAGATGGGTATTACCACAGGCAAATTAGTTTTTGTTGATAATACAATTCTGGATTTTATGGAATTGGTTAGTGCAAAAGAAGCAGGATACAGATTTCAACACATGGACAAAAATAAAGAATTGATATGCAGATGGGATTCTGCTCCGCACCACAAAGAAGTACCAACTTTCCCTTATCATTTGCATACAAAGAAAGAAGTAAAAGAAAGCAAAAAATTAAATTTTATCGACATTCTGGACATTGTTATGGAAGAAGTTCTTAAAAACTTGAAGTTATAGGGATTTTAAGAAAAGTTTGCTTAATCTACAGAGATTAGACGAAGACAAAAGGAGAAATAATGGCTTTGATATAGAGTTATTACGTTAGACGAACTTTTAGGAGTTGCCAGCAAGAGCGATAGGTTTATCTATTAAAACGAAAAAATTAAATCATAGAGTTTATTCTCACCTTAAGGCGAAAATGATACGAGAAATTATCAATGCTATAATTGATTTTTTTGATAGCCTAGAGACATGGCAGAAATGGCTAGGTACAGGAATTTGTGGGGTAGGGATTCTCTTTCTTTTTCTATTAATTTTTGCAGGGCCTCAACAAACCTATGAAGTGGCGAAGATTCCATCAGATTTAAGGAGTATTCAAGCAGATGTTACACAAAACTACATTGAAGAAACAAAAGAACCAGCAAAAGGAATAATAGCTGAATTTACGGAAACTGGTAAGGAATTATCAAAAGACGTAAGTGATCCAATTGCAGTAGCTTCCATGAGATTTCTATGGTGGCTATTAGGAGTAATTCTAGCTGTCTCAATAATTCTTATACCTATTTTAGCAATTAAAGACGCATTTAGCAAGATTTTATAATATTACTAGGTTGAGATGATGTCATTATTTACTAAAAATAAATTATTATCCTTAGTTATAATAGTTTTACTCATTTCTAGTTGTAGTTTGGTTGATGATTTTATAAAAGCGGAGAAGCCGAAAGTCACCAAAAGCAAAGTAGGATTAACTGGATTTTGAAGCTCAAGCAGAACAGAAAATTTGTGCTCAGAAAACCTGCGTAACAACTGTTTATACAGCTTCTACATCTAATCTTTTAAGTTTTGTGATAGTTGGAAATGAAAATATTGAGAATTTTTTAATACAAAATGGAATAAACCCTAATGAATTAGCGGAGACAATGAATTTTCTTGAGGTAATAAAAGAATCAAATGGTAATATTAGAAATTTAAGATTCCTTGTACCTAAGAATGAAACTAATGATAACGATTCACAGATTAAAAATATTTGTAATAACATAAAAGTTGAATGCTCGGTTGATATAATAATACCAGATGAGAAAACAAACATCAACAAACTTATAGATGCAGGATGCCTATTTTTTAATACCGTTATAGCAATACCAGATTATGGTGATTTGGCTTGTGCTATCTATGTTTTAAGTTAATTATGGAGTTTTTCGAATAATTCTTATCAAGGCTTTTAGCCTTAAGTATGTAAGAAGA
>JBBSVT010000023.1:0-21252 GCA_038046685.1 Nanobdellota archaeon | reverse complement strand
GAAAAACGTTGGGGGTGGTTTTCTAATGAAGGCAAAGAAACAATCTCACCACAAAAGCTAAAGGGGTGATCGTGAATTTTGCCTGTGTTATTGCACTAGCTCTATTCCCAGCTCTTGGCTTACTGCAATCGCAGCTTGTGATGGTTTCGAGTAATCAACCTTGCCAAGTATCCATGGGCTCTTTACTCCTGTAATAATAGTCATAACTGTGATTCTGCCTTTCATGTCTTCAACAACCCTGGCGCCCCAAATAACGTTTGCATCATCATCCAAGCTTTCCGTTACAAGCTCGCCTACTTTGTTGATGTCGTCAAGAGTCATATCGGGACCTCCAACAACATGAATTAATGCGCCAATTGCGCCCCTGTAGTCAACTTCCAGCAATGGATTGGCTAAAGCACCTTTAACAGACTCTTCCACTCTGTTGTTAGTGTCTGATGAGCCCACACCTATGACTGCAACTCCGCCATTCTGCATGATTGCCTTCACATCAGCAAAATCTAAGTTGACCAATGATGGCACAGCGATTGTTTCAACAATTCCTTTTATCATTGTAGCTACCAATTCATTTGCAACAGCAAACGCTTGCTGTATTGGTAAATTTCCAGCAATTTGGACTAGCCTGTTATTGTCAATGACTATGACTGTATCAGAAACTTGCCTTAGTTGGTGCAGACCAAACTCAGCTTTATCCACTCTTGCCCTCTCAATCTTGAATGGCATAGTAACAGTGCCGATTATTATAGCTCCTGTATCTTTTGCAAGACTCGCAACAACTGGAGCTGCGCCTGTGCCTGTGCCTCCGCCCATGCCTGCACAAACAAAAACCATATCAGCTCCTCTTAAGCTTTCTTTTAATTCATGAACGGATTCTTTGGCAGCTTCAGCCCCTTTTTCAGGGAAACCACCACATCCTAAGCCTCTAGTAACGCCTTTTCCAATCAAGAACTTGCGATCAGCTTCTATAATCCCAAGATGCTGTTTATCGGTATTGCATGCAATAATTTCAGCGCCTTTTATACCTTTTTTGTAGAGCCATCCAACCATATTGTTGCCTGCTCCGCCAACGCCTAAAACTTTTATATTTGCCTGTCCAACCTCAAACTCCAAGCTAGCATCAGCTTGTTTTGTTATTCCCTCATCTAAAAAACCCATTTTTATCTTCCCCCTTTCTCCCTAGCTTTTGCTGTTTCATCTATATCTTACAATAGATACTTTTAATTACCGAAATCTTTATATTCCTCTTCTTCATCAACCCATTTAGAATTAGTTTGTGCCAACAAACTGGTTTTATATCGTTTTATAGTTTTTATCGTACTAAAAAACTAGAATTTCCAAGATAAGCTTATTTTAAGCTGCTTTTCGCCAAAAAAGCTGCTTTAACTGAGTTTTTCGCCAAAAAAACTCATATTTAATCTTTCTTAAATTTTAAGTACATGATTAGATTGATTTATAAAGATTTCTGGGATGGGAAATATATTTTAATTTATATAGTTTTATGTAGTTTTTAGATGATTTTCAGGTACAGTGTAAACAATTCAGATAAACACAATTAATAACAAATCAATTTATAAAATAAATAAAAATTCTAATAAGAATGACACTTTACTTTATTGGTTTAGGACTAAACAACGAAAAAAGCATTACAATTAATGGGCTTGAAGCTATAAAGAAATGCGATATTGTTTATTTGGAAAACTACACCTCAATTTTAAATTGCACCAAAGAGCAATTAGAAAAATTCCACAATAAAAAAATAATTTTGGCAAGAAGAAACCTTGTTGAAGCTGATGACAATGAAATAATAAAAAACGCAAAAACAAAAAATGTTGCTTTTCTAGTTGTAGGCGATCCTTTGATTGCAACAACACATATTGACTTGCTTTTAAGAGCCAAAAAAGAAGGGATAACAGTCAATGTTATGCATAATTCCTCAATAATAAGCGCTGTTGGTATTACTGGATTGCAGGTTTACAAGTTCGGTAAAACAACAAGCATTCCATTAGAAAATGACAATATTGAAACTCCGTATGATGTCTTGAAAGGTAATTTGAGTTTGGGATTGCACACGTTATTTTTGCTTGACTTAAATCCAGAAGAGGAGAAATTTATGAGTGTCAATGACGCAATTAGGTATTTGTTAAAGGCCGAAATCAAACAAAATCAAAAAATTTTCTCTGAGAAAGTTTTTTGCATAGGCTGCGCGAGAATTGGAGGTGAAAATCAAGTGATTAAGGCAGGGACTGCTAAGGATTTGCTAAAGCGCGATTTTGGCAACCCGGTTCATTGCCTTATTGTTCCTGGAAAATTGCATTTTATGGAGGAGGAAACCTTAAAATTATATCGTGGGTGAAATATTACAGCGCATCTTCGGGCCCTAACTATTTAAAATAGTTCTAGTGAAATTTCGTAATACTTCAGTATCCTGAAGCGTATGCACTATCCAATTTTTCAATCCGCCTTCGGCAAAATTTAGTGCTCGGCTTTTTTTGTCTGCCACTAAAAAAGCCTCGCCAATATATTAATTGTTTAATGAATAATTTCGAGGCGGAAATTAGTGAGTTGCGTGCGAGAACGCATCGCGTTGAGCACGCTCGCGTTCAACTCAGGCAATTTCCACCGAGACTAAAATTTGTCGCGACATGGAAAGCGAGCTTGCGAGCTTTCCTCGCAAGCAGGTCGACGGATTGAAATTTAGCTTCATGATGCTTAATAATATCGAAATTTCGAAAGCTTTATATAATAAATAAATCAATAATTTATCAAATGCACGACATAATTAAGAAGGACATAATCTCTGTATTGACAGAACTGGTTCAAATTTTGAAAATTAACGAGGATACTGATACCTTTCAGATAAAAGAGTTAAGTAACCATGTCATACATAATGCGAGCATATTTCAGGACGAAGACAGCATTTCAGTTGCGATTTTAATCTATTCTCTATCAAAATTAATTGACAGGGGACAGAACAAATTAGACTATGCTGGAATTTTGGCTGAACTGAGGTCTAGCATATCAAGCTTGGAAGGGAATGATGACGAAGGCTTCAGAAAATCAATAAAAAACATCTTTGATTTTATAAGAACAATAGACGTGAAACTAAAGCTCTACATCAATGAAGTCATAAATCAGGCTCAAATAAAAAAAGGCTGCAAACTGTGCGAACACGGCATTTCAGTTGCAAGAGCGTCTCAAGTGCTTGGAATTTCACAATGGGAGTTATTGCGTTATCTTGGGCAAACAACTTTGATTGACAAAATCAGCGAGCCAGTCCATGTTGTAAAGCGGCTAAAAATGGCAAGAGGATTATTCTCATGAAATCATTAATTTTTGACGCTGGGCCTATAATAAGTTTGGCTACAAATAATCTTCTTTGGATTCTAGATCCATTAAAAAAAGAATTCAATGGAAATTTTTTTATCACGCAGCCTGTGAAATGGGAACTTATTGACAAGCCGCTTGAAACAAAAAAATTCAAGTTCGAAGCAATACAGGTGGAAAAATTGATCGAAAATGGAGTATTAGAAGTCATAGATAACAGCTTTATCAGAGAAAAAACCCCTCTGTTGCTGACTACCTCAAACGAAATTTTTAAGGCTTATGGGAACTATATCAAAATAGTGCACTTTGCGGAAATGTCTGTTATAGCGGCTGCTGTTAGCGTGAAGGCAGAAGCAATAGTCATAGATGAAAAAACCACAAGATTCGCTGTAGAGAACCCTAAATTAATTCTTGAAATATTAAAAAGAACATTGCATGCCTCAATCACTATAAACGAAAATAATTTAAAAGAGTTTAATAATGCTGCAAAGAATATAAAAGTCATACGCTCTATAGAGCTTGTTACTATAGCCTACGAACATGGCATTTTGGATAATTTTATAACAAACATTCCGAATGCAAGAAAGAACCTGCTGGAAAGTGTTTTGTGGGGGGTAAAGCTGAACGGGTGCGCAGTGACAAAAGAGGAAATAGGCCAGATAGTGAAATTAGAAACAAAATGAAATCGGTTAAGGAAGCAAAGGAAGTCAATAGAAATGCATTTGATGCCTCTTCAATTCAGAAATCCAATAATGACGTAAGCCCGACTTTCTGTGTTGCAATGCTCAAGAATGGAAGCACAATAAAAATAGAAGGAAAAGTTGGGGAATTCTCGCAAACACTGAAAGATTCAGATTTTGCATGGATTAATGCGCAGATTTCTGATTTTAAAGGGGAAGGTGTAGAAGTTGCTTCGTTGCTGGGCTTTAATCCGTCCATAATTCATGAGCTTATGTCAAATAGATTCTCAGGCTATGACGATCATACCATAGAGCTTGGATTGATGGTTCCGGCTGTTAAAGTAAGGGAGCTTGAAGTGGAAATCAATGAGCTTATAATTTTGATGAAGAACAATCTAATTGTGACCATACACGGCGAGCATGTTACAAGGCTCGCTAAATTTGCTAGATATGCGGTAACATTCTTCAAGAAGGTGCCAAAAAATTTAGAGGATGTGGATAAAATTACCTCAGTCTTGATAAGAATTCTTGATGAGAATAATGAAAGGAATTTTGACGGGATTAGGGCTATCCAGGAACAGGGAGAAGAGATTAGCAAATTTCTTGTGGAAACTCGAAAATTTAGAAAAGAGCTTGGCAGAGAGATTTATAAGATGAAGCATGCCTTAATAACATATATGGAGGCTTTATGGGCATCTCTTGATATAGTGCATTATCTAAGATATGGAGATGCTGAAATGATAACAGACGACCCAATTATACTGCAAAAAGTGGGCATGCTGAGCGGGGACTTGACAAGACAAATATCCATAAGCGAGCAGATGTCTAATGTCTTGGCATCCGGCTTGGAAGTTATGCAGAGCATTTATAACAATGAGCTCACGCAGCTCAACAACAGATTTTCTATGCTGGCTGTCTGGATGGCATTAGTAGGCACAGCATTTCTAGTCCCAAATACTATTGCAACTGTATTTGGCACGCCAATCGCGGACCATCTGAGCTGGCGCACTCAGTTATGGATAATAATTCTTTCAACCTTTTCATCAGTGTTAGTTGTATATTGGCTCATGAAAAGGAGAGGCCTATTCCCAAATGTGGAGCAAAAAGCGTAACGGCATTTTCAAAAACGTTTATAAATTAATCTTAATTCTTTACTACAAGGTGGTATGCCAGACAACAAGAATTTAAAATTATTCTATAAAATAATAAATTATTATGGGTGAGTTCATGGTAATTAAAGGGCAGGTTATTTCTGGAGAGTTTGGAAAGATAATTGCAAGGCAGAAAGCTGGAGAAAGCATTGAGATTGGCGAGTTGTTAATTGCCGATTCTAATGATGGAAAAATTCTGTTGCAGGTTTATGACTTAGTTTACGGAAGCCAGATATCACAGCAAAATCTCGAACTTATTTCGGGCATGAAGCTGGAAGAAAATACGGAATTTGAGCTTTTTGATGCGAATTTAAGGAATTATATGCTTGCAATGATGAAGAGTTTGGTGGCAATAAAAGGCAGCAACACCTGTGTCAGCAAATCTTTGCCGGAATTTTTTTCAGAAGTGAGGCAAATTAAGGAAGAAGATTTGACATTTCTCACAAAACCAAGAAACCCTTTGTTTGTTGGAAATTTAAGAAGCGGTTCCAAGGTGCTGGAAGTGCCTATCCACCTAGATGGCGAAAAAGTTTTTTCTCACCATATACTGATTTCAGGCACAACTGGAAGAGGAAAAAGTGTTTTAGTCTCTAACTTGCTGTGGAATACAGTTGGAAGGGGTTTTTGCGGCATCTTGGTTTTGGATCCGCATGATGAGTACTATGGCAGAAACAAAATTGGCATGAAAGATCACCCATACAAGGAAAACGTTGTTTATTTCGCCACAAAGAATGCCCCCATTGGCACAAACACTCTAAAGATCAATCTTGATATTATTAAGCCGCTTCATTTTGATGGAGTAGTTGATTTTAGCGATGCCCAGCGGCAGTGCCTGAATCTTTATTACAAAGATTTTAGTGAAAAATGGATTGAAGCCATTATACTGGAAAAAGACCTCAGAATCGGCAAAGTTTTCAAAGACGATACAATGGCTGTTGTCAAGAGAAGACTCCTCTATTTGCTCGATTTGGAATTTGCCAACAATCAGCTGTTTTGCAACGGCGTTTTTCAGCTAAACTCTGGATCTGCCACAATAAGTGGAATATGCAAATATCTTGAAGAAAGCAAAATTGTTATAATAGACACGTCAAACTTTTCAGGAGCAGTTGAATTACTGATAGGAAGCTTGATTGCAAATGAGGTCTTTAATAAATACAAATATTATAAAATGAACGGCAATTTGCATAACAAGCCAGTTATCTCTATTGTTTTGGAAGAGGCCCCCAGAGTTTTGGGAAAAGAAATCCTTGAGGCAGGCCCAAATATTTTCTCAACAATAGCCAGAGAGGGGCGAAAGTTCAGGGTTGGATTGACAGCTATAACACAATTACCTTCTTTAATCCCAAGGGAGATACTTGCAAATATGAATACAAAGATCATTCTTGGCATTGAAATGAAGCCGGAGAGGCAGGCTGTAATAGAGAGCGCATCTCAGGATTTAAGTGATGACGACAGGACCATTGCGTCCCTAGATATTGGAGAAGCGCTGATAACAAGCAATTTTGCAAGATTTGTCACGCCAATTAGCATTCCATATTTTGAGGATGTGGTAAAGAAGACTTTGAAAGGCAAAGAAGAAATAGCTATGGAGTTTGGTGAATTGGGGTAACTCATAGGGCAAATTATTTAATCTGAGGTAGATTATCTATTTATCATGAAATTCGCCCATTTAGCTGACTGCCATATAGGCTCTTGGAGAGATCCAAAACTGAGGGATACGAGCACTTTTGCGTTCATTAAGGCAATTGACAAATGCGTCAGTGAAAGAGTAGACTTTATTCTTATTGCTGGGGATTTATTTAACACCTCATTCCCAAGATTAGATAATTTAAAGACTGTTGTAACTAAATTCAAACAATTGAAGGATTTAAACATTCCAGTTTATATCGTTCCAGGCTCTCACGATTACAGCCCAAGTGGCAAAACAATTCTCGATGTGCTCGAAGAGGCTGGTTTGTTCATTAATGTTTTTAAGGGAACTGTTGAGAATGGAAAATTGAAGCTGAATTTTACAATAGACAAAAAAACAGGTGTAAAAATAACCGGAATGCTGGGCAAAAGAGGCGCTTTGGAAAAAACTTATTATGAAAAATTAAATACGGAAAATCTTGAAGCTGAAAAAGGCTTCAAGATTTTCTTATTTCATTCCGGAATTGATGAACTAAAGCCAAAAGAGATGGAAAATATAATTTCACAGCCATTGTCGTTGCTGCCGAAAGGCTTTGATTATTATGCCGGCGGCCATGTGCATATTGTCGACGAAAAAAAGGTTGATGGTTACGGAAGGATTGCTTACCCAGGGCCACTATTTCCAAACAGCTTTGCCGAGCTTGAAAAATTGGAGAGAGGAGGGTTTTTTATTGTAGAAGATGGTAACGTAAGATGGGAACCAATTCAAATTTATAATGCAGAGAGATTTGAATTAAACTGCAATCATTTAACACCAGAAGAAATAAAAAATTCAATCTTAAATCATTTTAAAAACAAGGAGCTAAACGATACAGTTGTTTTAATACGGCTTAATGGAATTCTTGAAAGTGGCAAGCCAAGCGACATTGATTTTAAAGAAATATTTAATTTCTTATACAATAAATCCGCATATTTTGTAATGAAAAGCTCACATGCAGTGACACCAAAGGAGTATGAAGAGATAAAAACAGACGCAAGAAATGTTGAGGATATTGAATCGTATTTGATAAAAGAGCATCTTGGGCAGATTAAATTAGAAAATTTGACATTAGAAAAAGAAGAAGAGTTGATAAAACATTTGATGAAGATTTTGAGTTCAGAAAAAAATGAAGGAGAAACCGTATATGATTTTGAAAGAAGAGTAAGAGAAGAAGCTAACAGGATTTTGGAGGTTAAATTTTAGGTTGATTAATAAATTTTATGATAATTTCATTAACCTCTTTCGGAGTTGCTTTTCCTCTTGTTCTAATCATGACTTTTCCAACAATAAAATTTAATGCTTTCTTCTTTCCTTTTTTGTAATCCTTAACTGCGTCTTGATACTCCTCGATTGCCTCTTTGCAGTACTTTTCAAGCTCTTCGATGTCAGAAACCGCCTCTAATTTTTCTTTTTTAACATATTCTTTTACATCAAACGGCTTCTCGATTAATTTTTCAAGTATTTTTGAAGCAACATTATCTGTTATTTTTTTGTTTTCGACTAATCTCAGCAAATCAATTATATGCTTTTCGTCAATTTCCACTTCATTCAGTTCCTTTTTGTTATAATTTAGCACTCTTGCCAGCTCTCTTCTTAGCCATTTTGCGGCTAATATTGGGCTTATATCTTCTGCAACTTTTTCAAACATATCGGCAAGATCTTTTTCAGCAGCGAGAATAACAGCGTCTTCTTCCCTTACCTTATACTTGTGAATAAATTTCCTGGCTTTATCCTGCGGAAGCTCAGGCATTTCTTTCTTTATTTGAGCAAGCCATTTGTCTGTAATCTCAACAGCAGTCAAATCCGTATCTATTATATAGCCATAGTCTTCTTCCGTTTCCTTTTTTCTCAAAGAAAATGTAGTTCCTTTTTCAGAGTCCCATCCCCTGGTTTCTTGATAAATTTTCTTGCCATGCCTTGCCTCTTCCTTTTGCCTGTTTACCTCATAAGTCAATGCTCTTTCTATCTCCTTAAATCCGGTTATGTTCTTTATTTCAATTCTGGCGTAATCACTTTCTTTTATTGAAATATTTGCGTCAGCTTTTATTATGCCCCCATTTATGTCAAAAATTTCAAGGTAATTAAGAACGGCAATCAAATGCTTCATAAAATCTCTTGCTTGATCTGGAGACGTTAAATCTGGCTCTGTCACGACCTCAACAAGAGGATTGCCGCTTCTGCTATAGTCAACCAAAACATATTGGCTGTCCTGCAATCCTGCTGGGTGAATTAAAGAGGCTGGATCCTCTTCCAAATGTACCCTTATTATTCCAATTTGTTTTCCTTCTCTAAGATTCAGGTTTCCATTTTTGCCAAGAGGAACTTCATATTGGGAAATTTGATAGTTCTTTGCCATATCGGGATAAAAGTATGATTTTCTAGAAAAGACGAGCTCTGGCGATATCTCACAATTTAATGCCAAGCATAATTTCAGGGCATATTCAACTGCTTTTTTGTTGAGAACAGGCTTGCTTCCTGGATGTCCCAGGCAGATAGGGCAAACCCTTGTATTAGGCTCTTCGTTTCCTTTTGTCGGACAGCTGCAAAAAAGCTTGGTTTTCGTGTCGCACTCAATATGTATTTCAAGTCCAATGACAATGTCGCTGGTGAATTTTTTCATTTTTATTTGTTGCACTTAGAGTCTCCGGAAAGTCCTTATTTATTATTTTTGTGGTAAATCCAAAATTTATTATCCCAAACTCCCCTCAATAATCTTCCTTTCTTGTTCGGTTATTCCGTATAATTCATAAACTAATTCATCAATATTATTGTCTGTTTTCTTTATTTCTTCCTGTATTTTCTGCTTTTCCAGAGTACTTTTGTCTCCAATTTCTTTAAGGTTTTTGTTGAGGGAGAGGATTTTGTCGGCTAGTTTGAGAATGCTTCTTTTTATTGAATCATCAGATTCATGGATAGGTAATTCAGAAAGATAAGCTGGCTTAACATTTACATCTGTATAAATTAATCTGTAATATCTATTCATAAGTCTAGAGTTTATAATTACTAATATAAATTTTAAAGGAAAGTTCGGGTTGTCTTCAAGTATCATAGTTGTCGAATTTAATCCTAAAAAATCTCGATTTATAATAGTGGCTTCAAGCCACCTTGCCTGTGGGTCTAAGCTATTAGTTCTAACATATTGAACTACAATTTTATCTACAAAAAATTTGTCAGAAAAATATACTTCGGAAATATTAGATGTTTTAATCAAATATTTAGGTTTCCAATTAAAATAATATCTATCAATGTCGGAACCAGCAACCACCTTTTTATTTTCTTTATCCTTCTGAATACTTGAAAGGTACTTTTTGTTATCACCAGTCCTAATTCCATATTTTATTATTGAAATATCGCCCAATTTTCTAGATTCGGACGCGATTTTCATGATAAGGTTACGTTCTTTTTCAGTTTGATAAACGTGCCATTGTTTTTCTCCCCAGTCAAAGAAAGAGTTTCTTTTCACATAATAACTCTTAATTATCTTGAGAGTATCTTCTCTACAACTTTTTGGCTCAACAACTTCAACAAATACGTCATCTTGGTATGAAGTACCCTTATTAAAGATTAATATATGGCATCTAGTATCTTTTGCATCATTAAATGGTTTATAAGAATCTAGTATGCGAATAATATTACCATTTTGTAAAAATTTTTTCCTTAATAAAGAAAATTGTAAATTAGTAAACCAACTATCTGGTGTTATATAACCTAAAAGTCCCCCATCACTAACTAAATTTAATCCCTTATTGTAAAAAAGTGCGAATGTCTCGATTTCACCCTTTGAAATATCGCTATATTGCTTATTTAAATAATCCTTTTCTTGTTTAGATTGAGTAGCACCATAAGGTGGATTTCCAATAACAACATCAAACCCATCATTTTGCATAATCTCCCTAAATTTTTCTTCCCATTTAAAGTATTTATTGGGAGATATATTTTCATCCTCAATTAAGGAATCTCCACACTTAATATTATTATGTAGTTCAGGAAGTTTTTGTCCTCTTTCTGCTAATTTCAAGGAAAGGTTTAATTTACAAATATCTACTGCTCTTTCGTCTTTGTCAACGCCAAAAATGCAATTTAGCATCAAATCTTTTTTTTCTTCGTAATTTAATTTCCTGATTTTTTCGCATTCTTCAATCAAGGCATCAAACGCTTTGATAAGAAAACTTCCAGAACCGCACGCAGGGTCTAAAACCTTGACTTTATTGATAGAAGCAATGGATTTTCCTTTTATATATTCTTTGACAGTATTCCTCACAATATAATCAACTATATACGCTGGAGTGTAATAAATTCCTTCGCTTTTTCTTTTGCCTTTGCTTTCTTTTTCCTTAATTCTTTTTTCTCCAGTTAAGACATGGCCAATAAAATTCTCGTAAGTCTTGCCAAGAATGTCTGCTTCTATTACAGAAAAATCATACGGCTGTTTTTCTTTTGGTGTCCTCAAATCCATAAGCATCTTTATAAGTGTGCTATTATCAAAATAAAATCGGTCGCACCAATCTTCATTAAATAAATCACTATTGTATTTTTCCCTGTAAACAGCAAATATTTTTCTTATTCTTTCAAGAAGGTGCCATTGTTTATCCCAATATTTGTCTTTTTCATTTATTACAGGCTTTAATTCTACATCCATCAGTTGCTTATCTTCGCAAAAGCAGATGAACACAAGCCTGTCAATAAACTTCTGGATTTCTTCTTCAATTTTATTTGCGTCTTCATGAAAATCATACTTATTTTTTAGAGGGTGTTTTTTAAGGCTGTTATGCAGCAATTCCCGCCATTTTTTTAAATCATCAAGCAATTGTGCATCTATCTTTTGCTTCTTTTTCCCTTTTAATTTCAGCAACACTTCATTATTCTCCCCTTTTGCCATCCAAATTTCTTTGCTGAAAGACAATAAAATGTCAAAGTCATTTTCCCTCAAATTTTCAATATCGATTAAAGCAACTTCAGCCTTCAACGGTTCAGTTTCTATCTCAGCATCCAGAATAATGAAATGCTTGAAATTTGTGAGAATTGCGAATTTCTTCTCTTTGTATGATGCATACTGAATAGCTTGCTGATAATAGTGGTAATCCTTTCTTATATCATGGATTAGGGATTTTGCCTCTATAACAAATTGAGTAACGCCATTTAAGCAAATCAACATGTCGCTTCTTTTTCCGCCCATGCTAGACTGAACTTTAAATTCGGAAGGATTAGATGTGTCATAACCCAGCACAAGGCTAACAAATGGTTTAATCAGGCTGTCAGATATCTGGCTCTCATTTTTGCAGAAATCGTCATCATGCTTATTTTCATTATATCTTCTTATTAAGGCGTTTAGAGATGTTCTGGCTTGTTCTTTCTTATTTCCTATGACCATTTTTCAAAATTATTTAATTTTCTCAATCGCGCTTCCCAACTGTATCAACTTCCTCTCCTGCAAATGATCCCCAATCAGCAGCATGCCAACTGGCAAATTCTTTTCGAATCCTACAGGCACATTTAAATGCGGCATTCCAGCAACGTTTGGCGAGACTGTCATTACATCAATCATGTAATGCTGCAGTGGACTTAATTTTTCAATTTCTGAAAATTTGGGCGGCAAAATTGGAGCTGTTGGGCTTATCAAAGCATCAAATTTCTTGAATGCTTTTTTATACTCATTAATCATCAAAGTCCTTACTTTCATGGCTTTCAAATAGAATGCTTCCCTGTAGCCCGCCATCCTTGCAAAAGTGCCAAGTATAATCCTTCTTTTCGCCTCGTCGCCAAAATTAAGGCTTCTTACTTTTGTGAAATATTCATTAAAATTTCCTTCTAATTTTTCGCTTATTCCGTATCTCATTCCGCAATATTTTGCGAGATTTGTACTGGCTTCTGATGTTGCAATCATGTAATAAGTTGCAATCCCGTACTTAATTGGCAGCTCCATGGAGATTTCGTCAGCCTTTGCACCAGCCTCTTCAAGCTCTTCTATGCCATTGTAAACATTTTTTTCCACTTCTTTTTCAACTCCACTTCCAAAAGCTTCTTTTATTATTCCTATTTTCATTCCTTTAACCGGTTTTTTTAAGTAGCTTTCATAGCCTTCATTTTTTACATTTAATGATGTGCTGTCATTTCCATCATAACCAGAAATAACATTCATCAATAATGCAACATCCTCAATGGTTTTTCCTATTGGCCCAATTTTGTCTAAGGAATTGGCAAAATCTATCAGTCCATATCTTGAAACTCTCCCATAAGTTGGGCACAAACCATAAACTCCACAAAAAGAAGCAGGCTCAACAATAGAGCCGCCGGTTGATTCGCCTAATGCAATGTGATTGTCTAATTTATGGCTCAGTCCAGCTGCCCCTCCTGAAGAGCCGCCGCAGCTTCTTTCCTTGTCCAAAGGGTTTTTGGGCACCTTAAAGCCAATGCCAACATTAACACTAAATCCTCCAAAACCAAACTCATCTTGAGATGTTTTGCCGATTATTATTCCGCCTTGTTCTTTTACTTTTTGAATTACAAAAGCGTCGAATAATGGCCTATAGCCTCGTAAGATTTTTGAGCCGGCTGTGCTTTCAACTCCTTTTACGCAAATGCCGTCCTTCACGGAAATAGCAACTCCAAGAAGTTTTTTATTTTTGATGTCCTTATTATTCTTCGTTAATTGTTTTTTGATTTCTTTTGCCTGGGCTAAAGCTAAATCTTCAGAAATCACATTAAAATAATTATATTCCTTGTCTATTTTCTTGCATTCTTCTAGAGTCTTCTCTGTATGATTCACAATATCAATTTCCTGGTTTTTGATTTTTTGGATGAATTGTTTTGTGTTCATTTTTTATCTTTCAACTTTATAGACAAAAATAAACCTATTAGAGAAACAAAAAACATCACCAAAAATAAGCTTTTGAAATCAGAAATTTTCACAATATAAGCTCCTGCAAGAGCAGCAATTCCGGTTACTACCCAACCACTTCCTTCCCATATACCCCATTCTAAGTTATATTTTTGCCTGTCTAAATACTTGGTGTAAAATGCATCATTTGCAGGAGTTTGGACAATTGTGCTAATACCTAATATAATTTGAACCAAATAAAGCTGATAGATATTATTCACAAAATAATAACCCAATAACGCAATGCTCATCAGGATATTTCCAAAAATAATAAATTTTTTGTCTTTATGTAATGTGTTTTCTATGTATCCCATAACGATAATGCCTATTCCTGAAATAATTGAGTAGATTGCAAATGCTATTCCTGCATTGAGTATGTCACCCCCAATTTTTTCAACGAATATAGCATAAATAGGCCCCAACATAGCCGTTGCTGGGACTAAAACAGACCGTGCAGTCAAAAACAACTTTAATTGCTTATGCATATAGAGTCACTTGCTGATATAAACTTTATTCATCTTGTCCCCAACCTTTATATTTTCAACAACATCCATCCCGCTGACAACTTTGCCAAAAACTGCATATTTTCCATCCAAAAAAGGAATGTCGTCCAAAGTGATGTAAAACTGCGATGTAGCGCTGTTTGGCTCATTTGTTCTAGCCATTGCCAATGCTCCTTTAACATGCCTCAATTCTGGAACGATTTCGAGCGGTATCGTTTTGCCAGAGCCGCCTGTTCCGTCTCCTTTTGGATCTCCACCCTGAATAACAAATTCAGGTTCAACTCTGTGAAACTTAAGCCCATTGTAGAAACCAGAATTTGCCAAATCGATGAAATTCTTGGCAGTTATCGGTGCTTTTTCAACATACAATTCTGCCTTTATTACGCCTTTATCAGTTTCAATGGTTGCATATTTCGTCATTTTTACTCCCTGTTGGTTTTCAAGTTTTTGTATTACACTTCCAGTAGATTGCGCGCAGGAAGTAATTAGAAGTGCGATAATGAGGCTCAACACAATCCTATTGTGCATCATACAGCCCTCGGTCCTTTGAAAAAACCATCTTTCTTATGCTCTGTCAATGATAAGGCATCATCTTGGGAAAAGCATTGCTCTTCTTTATCTTCACGCATTACATTCCTCAATTCAACTGGCTGGAAACTTGGTTTTACTTTATCTGTGTTGATATCTTTCAATTGTGAAAAGAACTCCAAAGCCTCTCTAAGCTGTGGCAGGAATTTCTTGATTTCCTCTTCGCTTAGCTTTAATCTTGCAAGCTCAGCAACGTGCTCCAAAAGGTTTCTATCTACTTCCATTTTACATCATATATTTTGACTAAGTTTATATACTTTATTGAAGAGGGTGCTATCTTTTATTCAAGCCAATTCCCTCCTCCTTATCTTAGAAACCAATCTTTCAAGCGTGTCAATCTTTCTCATCAACTCAAGCTTTTCCTTGTCCATATCCAATAAATGCCTAGCAAATTTTGTCAATTCAAAGTCTTCTTTTTTTACACTTTTGCTGATTTCAATAAATTTATTTATTTCTTCGCTTGCTAAATTCAGTCTTGACAAAACTTCAGAGACTTTTTTTCTTAATTCACTATAATCTTCACTGTCTTTTCTTAAATTTTCTCTATTCACTTCCAAGTCTTTTTGCAACTCTTCCTCAAATTTCCCTAGAATTTTTCTTTGAAGCTGCGCCTTCAGTAATTTGAAATCAACCAACTCCCTCCCGAAATCCTCCCTAAGATTTTTTATAACAAAAAGATTATCTTTGAAATTTTTTAGGAATTCTTGCTGATTTATATTGGCGTCATTTAATTCTTTTTTTAATTTTTCTAAGTCGTTTTTTAAACTAGAAATAATTTTGCTATTTTCTTCTATATTTTTGTTTATTATATCAATTTCCTCTTTTGTTTTCAACAAATCTTTGAATTTTTGGAGCATAGTGAAGAGTGTATTTTATTTTGTTTTTAAAGTTATTGCTTAAAAGAAGTTGAGATGTTATTACATTCGTGCCCAAGCTCTCTTTACTGCCCAACTACCGTATATTATCAGAAATAAACTTATTATAACGGCAATTGTAGAAGTTGTAGCTCCCCAATTATTAAAATTTATGAAGCTAAAGATTAAAAGAAGAATGCCTGCTATTGGCCAACCAATAAATACATTAAACTTACTATAAGGGACAGCCCTCTTCAATTTTTCAATCATTTTAAGCACATATAAATGAACTTATTTATAAATATATTTGTTAAATTATTTATTAATCTTCTTTAAAAAATATTCTCTTAATTTTAAAACCGCCATTCTCCTGAATTTTTTTATCTCTATGCAATTTCCCATTTCTCCATAAAACACCTATGTCATTTGATCAATTCTATGAATTCTTCTCTAGTTAAGCCCGCTTGCCTAATAATTTCAAGCAATGTGCCTTTGTCTATTTCTTTGTGACTTGGAACTACAACGCCTCTTTTTCCTTTTTCAGTTTCTTTGACTAGAATTATATGGCTGCCTTTTTGTCTCGCTATCCTATAACCCAATTTAGAAAGAATTTGAATAACTTCACGTCCTGATAATCTTGGCAGTTTCATTGACTTTTACTCCAAAACTTGTTACTAAGATTTCTCCACTACCTATACCTTCAGGAACACCCATTTCCTCTATGTATAATTCACATGCTTCCTTAAGATTCTTAATTGCTTCTTCAATTGTATAGCCTTGGCTGACAACATCCAATTCAGGACATAATGCTACAAATTGTTTTTCCCCTTTCTTAATCACTGCTGTAAATTCCATTCTATTTCACCTTCAAAGACTAATATTGGATAAGTTTAAATAATTAACTGAAAAATTACTTTAACAAATAACCGCTTAACTTCTCAACAGCTCTTCTCCTAAATCTCTTTACTTCATCACAATTTCTCATTTCTCCATATGTGTTATTGCTTCCCTTTGGGATGAAAATTGGATCATGCCCAAAGCCATAATTTCCCCTTATGCTTTCTGCAACTTTTCCATTTTCTTCTCCAAGAAAGCTTATTGGCTTTTTGTTTGGTTCACAGTACGCAACAGCGCTTTTGTAAATACAGTCCCTGTCTTTAAGCCCTTCCATCAATTTTATTATACCCTGCAAGCCAATTCTTTTGTGGATATAAGCAGAGCATGTTCCAGGAAAATCATTTAAGGCCTTAATAAATAATCCAGAATCCTCAACTACAACCGTCTTTTTTAATTTATTTGCAAGTATTATTGCGGAATGTTTCGCAATTTCTTCTGGATTGTCGCTTCTTAACTCTGGATAAGAAATTTCTATATGGTTAACTTTAATTTCTGGTTCTAAAATCTGCTTGAATTCTCTTACCTTATCCTTGTTGCTCGTCACAAAGTTTATTGTAGTATTTTTCGCTGGCATTTTGTTGAGTAATCAAACATTTATTTATAAATTTTTATAAAAAGAATGATTTATATAGTTCTTAAAGTTAAGTGTTACAATGAAAAAAATTTTAATCTTTACCCTGGTTTTTTTATTGCTTATTTCAGTCTCCAGCGCAGTACCAATTCCTGTACTGAATTCTTACGTTACAGACAATGCCGGCATACTATCGTCAGCTGCAAAACTTCAGCTTGAAAATGAATTAAGGGATTTAGAAAAGCAAACAAATAGCATGCAGTATGCAATATACATTGAGAATGAATTTCCAAAAGAGTATTCACTTGAGGAATACACGTTGAAAATAGCTGAAACAAACAGAATAGGGAAAAAAGGAAATGACAACGGAATTTTGCTGTACATCGCAGTTAAAGACAGAAAATACAGGTGGGAAACTGGATATGGTGTTGAAAGCACTTTAAATTCAGCTCTCTTAGGCAGGATTTCAAGGGATTACTTTGTGCCAAATTTCAGAACTGGTGATTATGAAAAAGGGGTTCTTTCAGCAGTAAATGTGACTATAAGAATATTGCAAAATTCAAATGATGCTGATATTATGGCTCTTAAAGAGTATAACCAAGGCTACCAAAAAATACCAAGACTGTTGCCTTATGCTTCTCTTATATTCTTAATTTTATTTTTTACATTCATTATCATCTCCATCAGAATGTCTGTCAAGTACAATAAGAAGTTTAAAGGAAGATATAAAAATAATTTTTACACAGGCGCTGCCGGTGGTATCTTCATGGGCGGCTTCGGAAGAGGCGGATTTGGAGGTGGTGGCTCTGGCGGCTTTGGTGGATTTTCAGGCGGCGGAGGCGGATTTGGAGGTGGTGGATTTTCAGGAAAGTTCTAGCACAAATGCAGAATTAATATTATTTGGCATATTAGATGAATTAAATGTGAAATTTAGCAAGCATGAACCTGTTAAGACAATTTGTCAGGCTGATGCATTTGTCGAGCCTAATGTAATATTATTTGCAGATGGTGACTATTGGCATTGTAATCCTAAATTCTATTCAAAACCTAAAACAGAAGCTCAATTCAAAAATATCAAGCGAGACTTCAAAGAAACAGTATCCCCTAAATAGAATTCTTCACTATTAAGTTTAAAGAAAAATCCATGCAGAAGTTCTGCATGGATTGCTGTTTCTATGTCGTCTAAAACTAAGAAACAATGCAGAAAAGAATTTAAGAATTTCCTAAAAAAGCTTTCGGTTCCAAATGAGGAAGAATTTGCAAAAGTGCTTGCAGAAGCATCATCTCATAACACTTACATAGAAACAATAAGCAACAAAGCCGACACCCTGCATTACCACATAGCCAAAGGCTATGTAGAATGCTCAAATGAAGAATTCTATTATCTTGTCGAGAAGAAAATCAAAAAACTGCACTTAGGGGCAGTTGATGTAATAGTTGACATAACCTCTGAGAAGTTCTATGGAAAGTCCACAGGGCTTTATTTGCACAATTGGACAGGCGAAGAAGGTGTTGAGGCAAAATATCATTATCTTGTAGCGGGGATTTTGTTCAGGAACAAAGTCTATCCTTTCTACGTGTCAATTCTACGAATAGGCATGTTTAAGGCAGAATTGCTTGGAAAAATATGCGATTTGTGTGCAGCAAATTAAATCTGAAAGTCAGGCTTATGAAGCTTGATAGGGGTTTTTACTCAGGCGAGATTATAGACGAGCTAGAACTCAAAAATGTAAACTACCTTATCTTTGCTAAGAAAAGCAGTTTGTTTAGGTGCATGCTTGAAGCTACCAACACGAGCGTTATAGTAAAACATGAGATAAGGTACAAAAAAGATAAGAGTTCCCATATTGCAAAAACCGACATCGCTTTAGTCAAAGATGCCGATGGCTATGACTGGGTTTTTGCAACAAATGTTTTCTTGCGGGACGCAAGAAAATACGTTGAGCTTTACAGAAAGAGATGGAATATAGAGACCATGTTTAGAGTACATGATGAAGCAAGGATAAAGAGCAAAAGTGTTAATCCTCTTATTAGATTATTCTACTTTACAGTTTCAATGCTGCTTTTATTTATCTGGAATTTGCATGCTAAGAAGGAATTTCCATTCAAGAGATTTGTTATAAATCTTGAGCAAATGCTCAAGAATACTGAAGTTTGCAGGGCTAATTGATTTTACGAACTAGCGTAAGCTCTAAAAGAATATAGCTAAAAAAGGGTTCAGGGGTGGGGGATTTTGATGCTATAATTTATTGTTTTTTAGCTAATGTTCAATAGTTAATGAGTCTTTGATAATGTCTATTGAGAATGATTCGGAGATACTGAGAAAATGATAAACTTATTAAAGAAGGTTATATTGTACTAAGATTCTGGGAGTTTGATTTATTAAATAAAAAAGAAGATTGTAAAGAGATTATTCAGAAATGGGTTAAAACATAAAAATGGATAAAAAAATGCACTGCCCGAGATGTTCGGCAATATTGAGGAAAAAATTTATGAATAAAATCAGGCATCCTTCCGGAGCAGTGCTGGATGTATGCGATAATTGCGGCGGCATGTGGATAGACAAAGATGAGGTAAAATTGCTTTATCATCATTCAAGAAAACCAAAGAAAATAAATAAAACTAAGAAATAAGATTAGAAAGGTTAAAAAAGTCGTAGAGTTTGCTACACATAATTAATGTGTCAACTGAAATTAAGGTGAAAAAATGAAAAATAAGGCTTGGATTGTTCTTGGAATTATTTTAGGAGTAGTATTGTTAACTGTTTTATGGTATTGGGCAACTTACAACTCTCTAATCAGACTAAATGAGCAGGTAAATAACAAATGGGCACAAGTTGAAACACAATACCAAAGAAGAGTTGACTTGATACCAAATCTTGTAGCAACTGTCAAAGGAGCTGGAAATTTTGAAGCTTCAACATTTGAAGAAATCACCAAACTAAGAAGCCAGTGGCAGTCTTCTTCAACAGTCGAAGCTAAAGTTGCAACTGCAAACCAAATTGAGGGTGCGCTGTCAAAATTGCTTGTTGTTGTTGAAAATTATCCTCAGCTAAAGGCAACTCAAAATTATCTTGCATTGCAGGACGAGCTTGCCAATACAGAAAACAAGGTTGCTGTGGAAAGAGGCAGATATAATGATGCTATTAGGGATTTTAATGCAAAAATTAAGACATTTCCATCAAACATAGTTGCGAGAAACCTTGGATATAATGACAGAACTTATTTCAAAGCAAAAGAAGGGGCTGAGAATGCTCCTGAAGTGAAGTTTTAGGATTTTTATTATTTTAATATTTTTCTTGGATTTTTATTTTGTTATTTTTCGCTATTTGGTCATATTTTTGATGAATTATGTTTAATGAGTTTCAATAATGTTTACCTAATAAATGTTTTTATGCTTCTTGCTTTTTACAATAGAGCACGACAATAAAAATTTTTATTCACAAGATAAAAATCCTCCACCACCACTCTTTCGAAATATACCACTACAACTTTTATTGTACTCCTCAATGGCTAATCCTCCAATAGTAACACCTGAACCATTATAATAGATTGTAGGATAAGTAGAATTATTCATCCATATACCGGTGGTTACAAGTCTATCAAATTTACCTATCTTACCAGAAATTTGGTCTACTTGCTGAACTATAGAAACTATAAAGTTCCCCCAGTAGAAATTAAGAAGCACTTTTAACATTACAATTCATCAGATACCCAACCATTTTGTTATAGGAACTTTCATTTCTTAATCTCCAAGTTTGCCTGTGTGATTCAATCACAGCAAAATCATATGAACCTTGTTTTGTTCTATGGCCTCCTAAAAGTTTTCTGTGAGGGATAACTTTCCTTATTCCTCTTTCATCTTTGTTGTTTGTAAGTTCAACGTCTGGCATTATAATGCCAACTAACCACTGTCCTTGATATGCTTTCAACATGTTTGCAGTTACACTCTTAGCTGCATCACTTTTCCATTTATGGTTGGTTATTCTCTGCAATTTCTGGTTATACATGATTCCATTCCACACTCTTTGCTCAAAAGAAGGGTTTGTACTTAGAAAATTGTTAACCTCACCATAAATCATTGTGAGGTTGTCTAAAAAGTTTTAAATTTTAGAATTGTTTTTAAAAAAATAATCATC
>JBBSVT010000022.1:1361-1453 GCA_038046685.1 Nanobdellota archaeon | reverse complement strand
CAGGCATCGTTATCTGCTCGATATAAGTCAGGTCATCCAAGTATGTTTTAAAGTTCACTACCTTCACCTGCTCAGAGCGTGTCGCTTCCAGT
>JBBSVT010000022.1:0-1261 GCA_038046685.1 Nanobdellota archaeon | reverse complement strand
TCATCACCATTGATCACACTCAACTGCATCGCAAAACTTAAAATATGCTGCGTCTCGTCACTATTTCCTTCATTAAACGCTAGCTCATACGTCTTCACTTCTACTGGATCGACCTTGTCCGCATTTAAATCTCCAGCCTTCACGAGCCGTGCCTTCCATTGCCATTCAGGCATCGTGATCTGCTGGATATAAGTCAATTTATCCAAGTATGTTTTAAAGTTTACGACCTTCACCTGCTCAGAGCGTGTCGCTTCCAGTTCATCACCATTGATCACACTCAACTGCATCGCAAAACTTAAAATATGCTGCGTCTGATCACTCGTTCCCACATTAAACGCATATTCATATGTCTTCACTTGCACAGGATCGGCCTTCGCAGCATTTAAATCTCCAGCCTTCACGAGCCTCGGCTTCCCAGCCCAGTCAGGCATCGTTATCTGCTCGATATAAGTCAGGTCATCCAAGTATGTTTTAAAGTTCACTACCTTCACCTGCTCAGAGCGTGTCGCTTCCAGTTCATCACCATTGATCACACTCAACTGCATCGCAAAACTTAAAATATGCTGCGTCTGATCACTCGTTCCCACATTAAACGCATATTCATATGTCTTCACTTGCACAGGATCGGCCTTCGCAGCATTTAAATCTCCAGCCTTCACGAGCCTCGGCTTCCCAGCCCAGTCAGGCATCGTTATCTGCTCGATATAAGTCAGGTCATCCAAGTATGTTTTAAAGTTTACGACCTTCACCTGCTGTGACCTCACGGCTTCAAGTCCCTCCGCATTGATCACATTCAACTGCACCGCAAAACTTAAAATATGCTGCGTCTCATCACTATTTCCTTCATTAAACGCATATTCGTACGTCTTCACTTCTACGGGATCATCATCACTCGTTTCACTATTTCTCAACAATTTCGCCTTGTCAGGATGGTCCGGGATCGTCGCTTGTTCCACGTACGTTATTTTATTCATCGATACAATAAAATTCATAACCTTATACTGCTGAGACCTCACCACTTCACGAGCATTTCCATTCACAAGCGTCAACTGCAGTGCCATCGACAAAATATGCTGTGTCTGATCATTATTCCCTTCATTAAACGCTAGCTCATACGTCTTCACTTCCACAGGATCATCGTCACTCGCTTCACCATTTCTCAGCAATTTCGGCTTGTCGGGATGATTTAGCATCGTCTTCTGCTGGATCCATGAAATCTTTCCGGTCACGACATCAATACTCTTCATCCGGGTCAAAGCCC
>JBBSVT010000021.1:0-4599 GCA_038046685.1 Nanobdellota archaeon | reverse complement strand
ATATTTATAGACGAGAACTAGTATTTATAAGTTACGAATTATGGGACAGGCTGACATTTTTACCGAACTTTTCCCGTAACAACAGATTTTCTTCCATATAGAAAATATTTGCTTATCTGAAAATCCAAACCTTTAAATATATGAAATCTCTCTTTTTCAATTGGGGTTTATATGCTTAAACTTGGGATTTTAGCATCGACAAAGGCAACTGATATGCAGGATATAATTGACGCTATAAACTCCAAAAAACTTAATGCGGTTATTTCTGTTGTTATAAGCAACAAAAAAGTTGCTTTTGCGTTAGAAAGAGCAAAAAATCATAGTATAAAAGCTGTTTTTATTGACAGTAAAGATAAAGAAAGAGAAAATTATGATAAAGAAGTTGCAAAAGTTTTAGATGAGAATAAAGTTGATTTAATTTTGCTAATAGGCTATATGAGAATTTTAAGTCCTTGGTTTGTTAGAAAGTACAAAAATAAAATTATGAATATTCACCCTAGCTTATTGCCTGCCTTTGCTGGCGGCATGGACAAAGATGTTCATCAAGAGGTTTTAAATTATGGATGCAGAGTCACAGGGTGCACATTACATTTCGTTGACGAAAGTGTAGATGGCGGACCAATCATTATGCAAAAGGCAGTCGTAATTGATGAAAATGAAACAGCCGATTCGCTGAAAGAAAAAGTGCAAAAAGCTGAGCAAGAGATTATTTTGAAAGCCATAGACTTGTTTGATAAAGGGAAAATAAAAATAAAAGGTAAGAAAGTTTCAATTAAATGAGGTAACAAGATGATAACTAACAAAAAACCCCTTATTTGGTGGAAAGACAGGAAGCTTTTAGCAGGGGTTATACTAGTCATATTAAGCCTTATTCTGGGATCTTATGGGAAAATACTGTTTATTATCAAGTTCTATGAGCCAATATATTTGATAACTGGCTTATCACTATACGTATTCAGCTTTGTTTTGCTTTTTATTGGTATTTTTTTAGTCGGATGGGAAACTGTGAAGTTGATTCAACAGCGCACATACCATCATGTAAAGAAAACCGTTAAAGAAACCTATGAATATACTAAAGAACTGCCGAAAAGAGGCTATGATTACACCAAGAAACTGCACAAAAAAATAGTAAAATGATTAAAACAGCACTGATTTCAGTTTCAAACAAAGAAGGCATTGTTGATTTCGCAAAAGAGATTGCTAAGCTTGGCATTAACATAATTTCTACCGGTAATACAGCAAAATTATTGAGGCAAAACAAAATTGATGTCACTTTAGTTTCTGAAATTACGAAATTTCCTGAAATGCTTGACGGCAGAGTTAAATCTCTGCATCCAAATATTTTTGTTGGAATTTTGGCAGATAGAAAAAATAAAAAGCACATTAATGAATTAAAAAAATCAAAAATTGAGTCTATTGATTTAGTTATTGTTAACTTCTATCCAATTGAGGAAGCCATTAAAAAAAATTCAAAATTAACTGATATTATAGAGAATATAGATATCGGTGGACCATCATTAGTAAGAGCAGCTGCAAAAAACCACAATAACGTTTTGGTTATCACAGATCCAAATGATTATGAAACTATCCTTGTAAAAATTAAAAATAAGGAGATTAGCAATGAAGACAGGGTTGGGCTTGCAGCGAAGGCATTTTCCTACACTGCAAGATACGATACAATAATAAATAATTATTTTAACAGCCTAACAAAGCTTCAGTTTCCAGACATTTTTAATTTGACATTTAAAAAAATACAGGATTTAAGGTATGGAGAAAACCCGCACCAAACTGCCTCTTTCTACCGTGACGTTGCCGTAGGTGAAAACTGCGTATCGACTGCAAAACAGCTTCAAGGCAAGGAATTATCATTTAATAATATACTTGACATAAATGCTGCCTTTGAAATGGTAAAAGAATTTGAAAAGCCGACTGCTGCTGTAATTAAACACACAAACCCAAGCGGGGTTGCCTCTGCCAAAGCAATAGAAGAAGCCTACAAAAAAGCCCATGAAACAGACCCAAAGTCAGCATTTGGCTGCATTGTGGCTTTGAACAGAAACTGCACCAAGGAAACTGCAATCCTAATGAAGCCTTTGTTCATCGAGGTGGTGATTTGCCCGAAGTTTGACAAGGGTGCTTTGGAAATCTTGAAGGACAAGAAAAACCTGAGATTGCTGGAAACAGGTGCGGTGGGAAAAGAAGAAGTTCAATATGATTTAAAGAAAGTCTGCGGCGGTCTTCTTGTGCAAGCTGATTACTATCCTGAAATAAGTGAGAAAAAATTGAATCTTGTTTCAAAAAGAAAGCCAACAAAAGAAGAGATAAAAGATTTGATTTTTGCATGGAGGGTAAACAAACATGTTAAATCAAACTCAATTGTTTTGGCAAAAGATGAGGTGACAGTTGGCATTGGCGCTGGGCAAATGTCAAGAGTAGATGCTGTCAAGTTGGCAGCAATGAAATCTGAAGACAAGAGCAAAGGATCGGTCATGAGCTCGGACGCATTCTTTCCGTTCAAAGACGGTATTGATGAGGCTGCAAAAACTGGCGTAACAGCAGTTATACAACCCGGCGGCTCTATTAAGGATAAAGAGGTTATTGCTGCTGTAGATGAACACAATATGGCAATGGTATTCACCGGAATAAGGCTGTTTAGGCATTAAATTACTGTAGTTAAGTAATAGAAATAGCTTATTTATAGTATAGTCCTTATCCCATCGATCTTCTCTGCAACCTCTGCCCCTGTCTTTGTTAAGGTAAGAAGTTTTAACCTGCCTTGCTTTTCAAAATTGACTAAGCCTGCTCTCTGCATCTCCTGTAATATCTTCACAACATGAGAATATGTGCAATCCACCTGCTTTGCTATAGAGGATGCATAAATCTCGCTTTTTGCGTTTTTCAATTCAACAAGCATCATAGCTGGTTTTTCCCTAAAAAAAACGCTGAATATCTCCTTATTTGGCATCGGTAAACCCCCAAACTATAATTTTTAGAATATATTTTACATTATATAGGTAATATTTAAAGATTTCGATTTAAAATTTTAGGACGCTAATCCAAATGTTTAAAAACATGTTTTATTCTTGTAAAGAATATGGTCATGGAATCATTCTTGGTCACTTATATTGATGAGCTATTCAAACTTTTCAAAGATGTGTTTATTTTCTTTTTGCTGGGTCTATTTATTTCTGCATTAATACAAGAATTTATATCAACGAGAAGATTGCTAAAATATTTTGGCGGCAATGATTTTGGCTCGATATTAAAGGCAACTGCAGCTGGCTTATTTGTTTCAGTGTGCAGCTGCGGCGCTATCCCAATTGCCGCAACGTTAAGGCAGAGGGGGGCTTCAACAGCATCTGCATTAACTTTTTTGTTAGCAGCGCCATGGGGAGGACTGCTGCACGTTTTTCTTATTTCGAAATTTATAGGTGCAGGAAATGCTGCAATCCTTGTTGCTTTTTCCTTATTTGCAGCGTTTATAGTCGGATTGCTGCTGGCAAAACTGGAAAACAAAAATTTAATAGAATCCGGAATTCCAAAAAAGCATAAAAAAGGAGAAAAAGTGGTTTGTGTTGAATGTGCTGATGTGGAAAATATGAGGCTAAAGCATGAAAAGGAAAAATTAAGGACAAGACTCCTTTACTGTGTGCCTAATAATATGTGGCAAATCTCCAAAGATGTTGGGAAATACATTATTTTGGGCCTGCTTCTTGCCGCTATCCTAAAAACTTTAATTCCGCCATATATTGTCAGCAATTATTTGGGAAATGACAAGCTCTTATCTGTCCTGATTGCAGTCCCAGTAAGTGCTGTGTTGGAATTGGCATCGGAAGGGCTTGCTGTTTTAGGAGGCCAGCTTTATCAACTGGGGGCTTCTCTCGGGGTTGTATTTGTCATAATGATGGTAGGTGTTGCAACAGATTTTACAGAGCTTTCAATGATATGGGGAAAGTTTGGCAAAAGATGTGCAATTGCTTATTTGCTGACAGCAACAACTGTTGCTATTTTGCTTGCTTGGGCGATTAATTTGGTTTTTTGAATTATTGCAGGTTTAAATTGATAAAATATTTTAACAAAAATGTCAAACTGGATTTATTTTGTATTGATAGCAGAGGGTATTTGGGCAATTTGTGTGCTAATAGATAAATTTGTCATAGAAAAGCAGCACATTAAAAATCCCTTGGTTTTTATAACTGCCAATGGGATGATGAATGTCTTAATACTATTTTTGTTGCCTTTTTTAGGCTTAACATATTTGAAACTTCATGAGCTTCTAATCGCTTTGGCATCAGGAGTGTTCCTAAGCCTTGCGGTCATTGTCTATTACAAAGCAGTACAATATGAAGAAATATCAAGAATTACAATTTTATTTCAGCTTGGCCCAATTTTTGCGCTTATTCTTTCATACATTTTATTAGGCGAAATATTAACAAAAACTCATTTAGTTGGATTTTTCTTCCTTATCAGCGCTGGATTGATGGCCTCATACAAAAAAATAAAAGGGAGTTTCAAGATTAGCATTGCCTTTTACTTAATGGCTGCGTAAAATAATTTGAGCGCCTATCCACCAGTCAATAGACATGGTGGCATTACGGC
>JBBSVT010000020.1:0-6012 GCA_038046685.1 Nanobdellota archaeon | reverse complement strand
TAATGTGTTAATATACCTTACGCCTCTTTTTATGAGTAAAGTGCAAAAGTTTAGTGAAAGAAAGCTTTATAAATGACTCCATTTTACTAGGCTCGTTAAAATGTTCTATAAGGTAGAATTAAAAGACCACATCAGAGTGCCTCCTAACCTATTTAATCTTCCTTTGGAAGGAGCTGTAATTAAGAGGATAAAGACCAAGTATAACGGATTTATATCAAAGGAGTTAGGCATTATAATAGATGTGCCTGGAATAAAGGAGATAGGGGAAGGGGTGATAATACCGGGCGACGGCGCTTCCTATTACGAAGTTACCTTTGAACTTTTGACTTTCAAGCCAGAAATGCAGGAAATATTGCTTGGCAAGATTAGGGATATTGCAGAGTTTGGTGCATTTATAAACATTGGCCCTATAGACGGCATGATACACATAAGCCAGACAATGGATGATTTTGTAAGCTTCAGCAAAGACAAAACCCTTTCTGGCAAAGAAACAAAGCGCACATTGAAAGTGAATGATATCTGCAAAGCAAGGATAATTGCTATATCGTTTAAAGACATTCTAAACCCAAAACTTGGGCTTACAATGAGGCAACAGGGCTTGGGAAAACTTGACTGGATAAAAGAAGGGCCGGAAGAAAAGGCTCCAAAAAAAGAAGAGAAGGAACACAAAGAGCAAAAAGATAAAAAAGAGCATAAAAAATAAAATGAAAAAGAAAGTATGCAAAAGATGCAAAATGCTGGTGGATGGCAACCAATGCCCTGTTTGTAAAACCAATCAGTTTTCAACTAATTGGCAAGGACGCCTATATGTGATTGATGCAAGCAAATCACTAATTGCTGAAAGGATAGGCATAAAATCAAAAGGAGAATACGCAATCAAAGTAAGGTGATTCCCGTGCAAATAAATGTAGTAAGCAGGCAAGAGGAACCGCTGCTGTCAAGAACATCGGTAAAGGCAATGTTGGATTTTGAAAAAGCAACTCCTTCATATGCAGAAGTAACCGCATTGCTTGCTTCTACTCTGAAAGTAGATGGAAAGCTAATAGCGATTAGGCACATCTATAACTTATTTGGCGCCAAAAGGGCGGAAGTAACAGCTTATATTTACGGCAATGAAGATAAGAAGCGGGATATTGAGCCAAAAATAAAGGAAAAGAAAGAGAAGAAAGCCAGCAAATAACAATTTTAATTTGAAATCTTAAGATTGCCCCATAGGATTTAAAGGTCAAATGGCAAAACAAGTGAAGAAGAAGCTGAAGGGGAGATGGAATCTTTATTTAGTTAGTGGCAACAAAATTGAGAGAAAAAACAAAAGCTGCCCAAAATGCGGACAAGGAACATTCATGGCTAAGCATGCTAATAGATGGACCTGCGGGCAATGCCGCTATTGTGAATTTATCTCCGGCAAATAATCATTATAAATTTTCTACCTATTCCCAAACTGCTGAAACGCAAGCAAATCTTCAGTAGTCAATTTTTCCCTTCTTTTAATTTTTTGATTAACTTCTTCCTCTTTTAATTTTAAAAATGATTGCTGGTCTTGCTTTCTTTTTTCCCTTCTTGCATTATCTATTTTGTCCATGCCACCTTTAATTTCATTCATCTCTTTCAATTTTTCCTTTAACTTGAAATTGGATTCGTTAAACTGTTTCTTAAGCTCGGAAAACTTCTTGAATGCATCATCTTCATCAACCCTTAATTTATCAATTTCTGTAGAAACCCTTAATATTTCTTCATGCAAAATCTGGCTTTGCCCTGCTTTTTCTTGGATTATCCTATGGAGTTCATTGGCTTCTCTTCTTACCATCCTTATGTTATCGGAAGCATCCCTTACTTTTTTATTAGACTCGAATACTATGCTTGCATCCTCATACAATTTCTTTAGCTGCTTAATCTTTTTCATCAGCCCTTTCTCTTTTTCAAAAGAAGCTGTATCTGTCTCAATTCTGAATTCCAGCTTTTCAATTACCTGCTTTATTCTAGAAGGAGATTCTTTAATGTGGATTGAGCTTACAAGTTCTGCTTTTTCTTTCCTCAGTTTGTCTATATCTTTAAGCTTTTCCGCTATCTTTATGTTTACCTCATTTCTTTTGGGTTTTAATGCTTTTACCTCGCTGTTCAATGAATCTCTTTTTGACTTATTCTCCTTTATTTTTTTTATGAAGTCCCGTATTTTAGCAGAGAATTCTTCCTTTTTCTTAAACCATGACTCTTTTTGGGCGTCAAGCGTGTTAAGCTCGTTTCTCAATTTAGATGCATCTATCTTAACACCTTTCAGTTTTTCAACTAATTCCTTTTGCGATGAAGTCATGAAATGGACTTAGCAAATCCAGCATGTTTTTTTAGCTGAATAACGCTCCTAAACCTATTGCTGCAGCTTCCTCGCTCTTCTTCTCTTCAGCTGCTTTCTTAGCTGCATCCGCCTTTGCCTCGTGCTTATGCTCAGCCCCAGATGCTGCCGGTGCTGCCGCCACTGCTACTGGCGTCATTACTGCTTTCTCAATTGCTTCATCTATGTTGACTCCTTCCAAAGCGGCTACCAATGCTTTTACTCTTGCCTCATCAGCCTTCACATGGGCTGCTTCAAGCACTTTTTTAATGCCTGCATCATCGACTTTCTGGCCTGCCTTATGAAGTAACATAGCTGCATAGATGTATTCCATTTTTTATTCCTCCATTAATTTTTCGTTAATCATTTATTTAATGTGAATTGAATATTGTTTTTTGATATCTTATTCACTTTCACAACGCATTATTCAATTATCCATTAAACTTTTTTATAAAAAATGATTTTAAATGTTTTTTGTTTTCTATTCCCTTTTTATTAATGTTCAATCGTTATTGAGTTTTTCAATTATTGTTGTTATTTATCATGTTCTTCCATAACCTTTTTATTAATATCATGATAGATTTTCTCAACTTCCTTGACTTCTCTTTCTTTTTCCCTCATCTTTATATTTGCTTCCAATTCTTCCCTTGTCGGAGCTCTTATTTCAGCTATCCCACTTGTTGAGACTGGCTTTTGTGGTTTTGCTTCAGTTTGTTTTCTTTGATGGCTATTTTCAAAAACTTGAATGTTTGCTGCTGTTTTCAAACTCAACATTTGCTGCTCCGCATTACTTATCAAAATTTCAATAATTCCAGCATCAAATATCCTCTGGGCGACTCCAAGCGATTTAGCGTCATTGTAAGCCTTTCCAATAAGCGCCTTTATTGTCTCTTTTGTAGCATAACTTATATAATAAGCTAGATTAAATGCCCATCTGGACGCATCTGTTAATCTATTCTTGTAATCGGATTCATCAATTGATAATATATCCTTTGTATAAACCAACCCATTTTCATAAACAGCAACTAAATCCAAACCGACTTCCATCGGCTGTATCCCGAGTCTTGTTAAAATCTCAGCTACTTTTGGGCTTATCTTTTCGCCTGATTTTAGCACAATAGTGTCCTCTTTTATTGCCACTTTTCCGCCTTCAACACCAGCCTTAATCCCGGCAAGCGCCAATTCCCCAATGATTGGGCCTGGGGCAAATGATGTTAGCCCTTTGTTAACGATGATGTCTTTAGGTGCTGTTTGGCCTGCCTTTGCAGGTGCCGGGCTCTTGCTCTTCTGAAGTGTCTTGCTCAGTCTGAAAGGGTTTTCTTTTGTGAATATGAGGGCAGGCATTCCGCCTAAATGAGACTCGAGCTCCTCAATGCCTTTTTTATCGACTTTTGCCTGCTCAAAAGCAAGGGCTATAAGCCTTCTTTTAGTCATTGTAATTAAAAATCTGCCTCTTAATTGAGCTCTCATTGCCTGCAACTGAGGTGCCGGAAGGTTTTCCATATTAACTATGCCTATAATAGGATAATCACTAATCCAATTGACCAAATTGCCCACGATCTTCTTTTTGTAATCTGCAACGTGGGCCATGATATGAGGATGAACCCCGCTTGATTTTAAGGATTGTTCCATTTTATTCCGCTTCTTTTACTGTTTCAGTTTTTTCTCCAACCTTAACTGGCTTGCTCATTGTAAGCTTAATGTAAATATCTTTTATATTGTGCTTTTCATTTGGAAGATGCTGCAACACAGAGTTGTACACTGCCAACGCATTTTCAGCCAAATCGTCGCTATCCATATCTTCTGTTCCTATTGCGCACTGGATTAGAGGGGCAGTTTTAGCACTTGCCCTCACCGTTCGCTGGAGTTTTTCATACAGTGGCTTGAGATTAGCGTTAGGGGGAACTATACAACCAGATTTAGGGTTTGGCATTTTACCTCTTGGTCCGAACGCTCTGCCAAATACAGTTGCTACTTTTGGCATTACATTCGCTTGTGCAATGAAGAAATCAAAGCCATTTGCAATCTTCTTTATTTCCTTTTTGTCCTTGTACCTCGCAAAATTATCAGACAAAATTACCGAATCGTAAATGCCTTTGGCCTGCTCTTCAAGCTCAGCGCCAACCAAAGCACATACTTTCATCTTCTTACCCCTGGAATAAGGCAATGTTACAAATGAGTCAATCTGAGTTTCTTGCTTTTTAAGGTCAATTCCTTTGAGATTTATGATTAAGTCATAGCTCTGCTTAAAGTTTCTTTTCTGAGAAATATCTTTTGCCCTTGCCAATGCAGATTTTATTTTTTCCTTATCCATATTCCCTCCTACCGAAGTAGTAAAGTTAGCGGGTATAACCAAGAGTTATGGTGGAGTTTTTAAAGGTAACGGAAATGGAAAAATTATGGAATTGGCCAGGCAATCATAGATTTAAATCATCAGTCTGACTATGGAAGGTACTATGCCCAACATTATCAAAGATTTGGTGTTCTTAAATTCCCAGGTAGAGACCCTGTGAGGATAAAAGTGGAGGATGTTGATGCAAGGAATGTGTTCGATGCATTCAGACTTTTATATCTTGAAACTGGAAGGGGGCATTTCAGCTAACTGATAATGCTGAGCAGCCCGTTCTAAGAGTCAGGACAATGAGACCTGAAGACAACATCACTAATCCAGATTATGCAGGTGTTATGATACTGGAAAGGTCTAATCTTGGTGTCGATAATTCAATTCTTGAAGCTACTATTGCTATAAGCCAAAAATATGCGCAATACGACAGAGCATCAATGGCTTCCAAGCGCGTGATACGTCACGAAGGAGAACATGCTTACGGGGTTTTAGCACATATCACAACCCCAGTAAACATGACCGGTGACAATATTCTCTCGCTTAACATACACCCAAGAGCCCGCAGTGTTATTATGCAACTTCCATGTCTTCCCAACGGAATTATAGTTCAACAAGATTTCAGATTCAGATAGGGGTTTAAAGTTTAATGTGCATGGGGTTATTCAATTCTAGTGCTTTGCATAATCTGTTGTAATGCTTTTGCAATTTTCCATATCAGCATTAAACTTTGTCAAATGAGATATTGAATTTTATATTTAAGCAAACAAACTATCAACCACACGTTACCACAACCATCTTGACTGCCTTTCCGTTATATGACATAATCTTTACAAGCTTTACGAGAGTTCCTTTATTGCATGTGACAGTTGCGGGTATTTTTATCTTGAGCCTTGGGCACCCTTCCCCGCATTCTACTTCATGGGTTGCACTGTAATCCCTTATCCAGCCAGGCTGCGATAAGTCGCAGACTTCTTTTGCTTTGTTATCACAAAATGCACAGCCGTTCTTGCCATCGCAAGAGGAATGCACGTGATTGTCACTAACAAAAGTACAATCTGATTCACAATCTGTGTCTAATGTTAAAGTGAAGTCTTGTATAAGTGATTGTAATGGTGCTAAAATTATGCTTACAGTTTGAGGAGCATAGCTTCTGTATGAAGCAGTTAAGCTGTAAGCACCGCAATTGACATTAGTGAGAGTATACCTTCCTGCTGGTGGAGATTGTCGTGTTGTTGTTGAGGCTATTGTTGTTGCACCTTGCTTTAATAAAACATCTGCTGGTGCTAATGGTTGATTGCCTTGATTCTTTACAAATCCAGCAATCGAGCTTGCACAATCT
>JBBSVT010000019.1:0-50073 GCA_038046685.1 Nanobdellota archaeon | reverse complement strand
TTATGGTTCTATCACTTTAACAAAAGGAAGTCAGCACACATAACTTGACTTTGCCTCGTAATAGAACCTTATATAAAGGCAGTGACTTATTATCTATCTTTTATGGTGTAGATATAGATATAGTTCCATTAGTAGCTGAAAAGTTAATCCCTCATATAGACTTTATTGATATTTATTATTCATATTTTGAGCCGCAAGATTCTGAAAAGTCTCAATATATAGGAATATATTGGGAAGAACAATTAGAAAAAAAGACTCCAGTAGAATTTCTCGATTTGATAGAGGGTTCATATCCTGCCATTTGTTGCTATGCACTCATAAATTCTTTACATACTAAAGTAGAGCAGATATTATTAATGGACCATTGTCCTGGTTTAAGACCAAGCGAAGCCATAAAAAATGTTATTAGGGATAATTCAACACGCTTTATTTTTAAAGGGGACCAAGCAAATTTTGCTATTAGTGCCGCCGACATAATTTGTAGATATATTGATATTCAGTGCTTAAAAAACGGATTTTACTTAAATAAAGATATAGTTCAAAAACTAAATTTTGATGAAAAAAAGGTTCAAACTACTTATATAGGCCCAAGTTGGTTAAGACAGATAAAACCTTCTCGTAATATAGAACTTGATGTTTCTCATAAATATCCACATCCTATTTTTTTCTTTTTCCCAGATAGTCTCGGACCTTTTTCAAATAAATCAAAGGGTGTACTTGAAGAATCTCAGCTATTCAGTATGGCTTTAGACAAATCTTGTGAGTTAGGTGGTTGTGTAAAATTTTTTGAACCGATTGACCAAAAATATATAGCAAAAGATGATTTCCTTATCGAACATAACAAACTAAGTTCAGAGAAAATAGACGAATTGAAGAAGTTAGCATGTCCAGCCCAGAAAATCGACTTATCATTCTTCAAAAAATAAAGATAAACACAATATCTCGAAGTATGTTATCTCCTGGTCTGGAAATAACACAATAGCTATTTAAGATAACTAATATTTAAATATTTCTATGCTTTAGTATATACTACTATAAAATGATAAAGGTTCAGTGGTCTGAATTATTTATTCCAGGAAGATGTACAATTATTTCATTTCTAAAAGAGAAGAGTTAATGATGCACTACCGCATGCGAAGCAATGTTGAATCAACCTTTAACATGCTTAAGAGGAAGTTTGGCGACCATTTGAGATCGAAGAATGAATTCTCGCAAAATAATGAAGTTATGGCTAAATGCTTGGCCCATAACCTATGTGTTCTTATTCAGGAATCGCTGGAACTTGGAATAGACATAAACTTTAAAAAATGTGCAGGAATACCTGTTGCACATAAATAGATTTAAATAATGTGCAAAGCCGATTTTGCTGAAGATGGATAAAACCAGGCAAAAAGGTACAAACTACCCTATTCCAGAAGATATATTTTCCATTCTGGCTTGCCCTTTGTGCAGGGCAGATTTGGAATACACTCGAGATCTGAAGGCTCTTGTTTGCTCCAAATGCAGAGCAAAGTACCCAATCATGGATGGAATCCCAATATTGTTGCCCGCAAGCAGAAAATTTAGGTGAATTATCAATAAATTTATATTACTCAACAAAAACTTTTTCTTTGTGCCGACGTCGCATAACCTGGCAGATGTCGAGACTTTGTTGAGACTCGCCTTCAGGAGATTGCGTCAGCCTTGAGTTAATTTTTAATAGAAAGCTGATTCCCGCAAGGGTATCCCGGTTCAAAAAAGCAGCAAAGTAAAAATAATCCAATAAATTGATCGAATTGGAAAAACATCTTTGTCGCTATGAAAGTCCGGGCGTCGGCGTTTTACTATAGATTTTTAAATTGATTTATTTTCTTCAGTATTAATGGGAAGTTTAAGAGTAATATTTGAAATGAAGGACACTACCTTATATAATAAATTGGAGTCTTCTGGTCTTTTGCAACGAGAGGGATACTCATCAGAGGAAACGGGGCTTGGAGTGATTACAAAAAGGAATTTTGACAGGTTAAAAGCCCCTTACGGTCTTGATAGGTGCTTTTTATCACCAGATTATCAAGCGTTTTATGGAGATTTTGAAAGTACTGGAACTGCAGTAAAACTTGATGAACAATTTGGTCCAGCTAAAGCATTTTGTGTTGGTTTAAATTCTGCTGACTTATCTTCAATCTATGATTTTGTAGAACAAGGATTAGTAGCTCTTGATAGTCTTGTTCCAGGTGCCCGAAAGTTTTTAAAGTATACAGGGCTTCTAATCATGGACTACCCACTCCTGAAAAGTGATAGTGGAGATGGAAGAAGGAAAAAAATTGAGGCATTGTTGGCTAGCTAATTCATCCAAATTTTTCCGATAAATAGATTCATTTCACCACAAACACCTTACTCTGTTTAGCCACATCACTGGCATAAATCAACTCGCGTTTAGTCTCCGCATAGATTGTAAACACCTTTTCACCCCTTATTACTTTATCGCCAACATGCTTGTAGAGGTAAATTCCTGCTCCTTTGTCATGAGGGGCTCCAGCTATTCTTGCAATTCTTGAAACGGCAAGGTTGTCAATACTAGATATCCTCCCGGATTTTGTTGCCAATACATCATGGGTATATCTGCCAATCTGAATATCCTCAGCGGCAATTTCTCTGCCGCCCTGTGCCTGCATTATCTCAACCATTTTTTGGTATGCCTTGCCAGAGTTTAGGATTTCCAGTGCTTTTTTATATCCGTCCTTTAAGCCAACCATACCAAATATATTGGCACACATCATGAGGCACTTTTTTTCCAAATCAAGAGGCCTGCGAGGATCCCTCTTAAGCAGCCATAAAACGTCACGGGCTTCAAGTGCAGGGCCAATGCCGTGTCCAATGGGTTGCTTGCCGTCTGTGATAAGCACCTTTATATGCTTCTTGAGGCGTTTGCCTATCTTCTCAAATTCCTTTTTCAGCCTGATTGCCTCAAACTTGTTTTTAACTTTGGCATCTTTGCCTGTTGGAACATCAATTAAAATATGCGTGCTTGAAACAGAATGTTTTTTTGCCATAATTGAAGCCAACAATTGGCTTTCTGCATCTATTTCAAGAGGCCTTTCCACCGCTATAATCTTATCATCAGCAGGAGCAAGATTTAAAGAACCCCCCCATACAATGCAGCCTTTAGTTTTAAGCACTATCTCCTTCATTTTATTTATCGGAAAGATTACTCCGCTGAGCACTTCCATCGTGTCAGCAGTGCCAGCAGGACTCGTTATCGAGCGTGAGCTGGTCTTCGGGATGTAATAACCTGCGGCAGCTATTATCGGTACAATGACGAGGGTTGTCCTGTTGCCCGGAATCCCCCCTATGGAGTGCTTATCAATAACTGGGTACTTGTTGAATCTTAGAGTATCACCATGCTTAACCATAGCTTTTGTGAGCAGAATTGTTTCTTCTGTGCTCATTACATTTGTGTAGCATGCGGCAATAAAATAAGCCAACTCAACCGCGCTTAACTTATTATGCACTATGTCCCAAACTATTTGGTCAAGTTCCTTCTTGGTAAGCATTTCTCCGTCTAATTTTTTCTTAATAAACTCAATTGACAATGGCTTGCGGGCAATAGAGATGTCAACACCATCATTATTTTTCAGCTTCAAGGATCTGACAACCTCTTCAAAAACCCCAATTTTGCCCCTCGGAACTATCTTCGCGCTTTGGGCTATATCGACTACGACAGTTTCCACCTTGTTTCCTTTTTTTATCTTTACCCTGTCCATCACATGAAGGTCAAGTTTTGCGGCATCATCGCTGTTTATAACAACAATGAGAGGGCCACCGCTTGCAATGTCTATATCCTTAACTTTAAGTTTCATTTCTTTTAGAAATATTTTTCCAGTTCTTTTTTTTCTTCTTCGTATATATCAACAAAGGTCATCAGCAAGGCGAGCATTACAGGGCCTAGAATTAGTCCTATTATTCCAAACAGGTTCAAGCCGCCTAAGACTCCAAGTAAAACTAAGATGGGGTGAACCTTGGCTCTTGTGCCAACTAATTTGGGTTTTAAGATGTTATCAATGCTGCTTAGGAATATCCCATAAAAGATAAGCACAATTCCTTTTATTACAGATGAGTTATCGCTTTGCAAATAACCTGTGAAAATGAAGTTCAAAGAAGCTGGCAGCCATATTACAGCAGTGCCAAAATAAGGTATTAGGGCAAAAAGGAACATTACAAATCCCCAAAGGACTGGTGAGGGAACGCCAAGGGCATAGAACCCGATACCGCCCAAAATGCCCTGTAAAATCGCAATCAAAATGTTTCCATAGAATACAGCATAAGTAACATCATGAAATCTTTCAAATACATGCTGCCTGTGTGATTTTTTTAAAGGAAGTATTTTCTTTATCCTAGCCACTATGATTTCTCCATCCTTAAGCAAGTAATAAACGACGAATATCATTACGAAAAAATTTATTAGGATAGAAGGGATGGAGGCCAAGAATTTTGAAATACTGGCTATCAGAAAGCCTGTAATTTTTTCAATTGTGATTTGCAAATAATAGTCCAAATTGTCTTTGGGCAAATAGCCAACGAATGATTTAATGGCATTGCATATAGAACCATTTTTCACATCACAAACTACTTTCAGGAAATTGGTGCCGAGGGTATGTTTGCTTAATGAATTGTATGTTGAATAAGCCTCATTGAAAACGATGCCAATCACAATAAAAAATGGGAGCGTGATAAGCAAAACAACTAAGATTGACACTATTAATGAAGCAATATTCTTATTTTTAATATATAAAACTACTTTTTTATACAGTGGATATGACAAGTAGGCTATCATGGCTCCGGTGATAAGCGCGGTTAAAAATGGCTTTGTCATATAAAACGCAAGCAGGCTAGCAGCCAAAAACAGCAAAGAAAAGAATATTCTGGGATAAATCCTTGATTTAATTTTCATCACCAATTTTGTTTAATATGGGCCTGACCAGATTCGAACTGGTGACCTTCGCCACTTCAAACACCAACAGAGACTAATTCTAAATTATTTAATTAAAGCCCTGAAGCTGTTGTCGAGGCGATGTCATTTGCAGCACGCATATTGCCCTGGATTTTGATAAGCAATTTCAGCGCATAACCGCTAGACCACAGGCCCTCTGCAGTGATGCAATTAGCCAGATATTTATATCTTTCTAATAAATTTCCTAACCAAAGAGCGATCTCCCGTACGGGCTAAAATAAAATAAAAAGAAGGCTGTTGCAACACCAAAAATTGCCAATATCACTTCTAGCATCATCTGATGATATTTTGTCAAATCTCTTGTGGCTTCTATAATATCGGTTTCCGTAATCAGCCCGATTAGCTTTTCATTTTCCACAACAGGAAATCTTTTAATATTCGTTTTGTTTAGCATTTTAGTAACCTTGTGCAGGCTGTAATTTGGGGAGATAACGGCGAAATCCGCAGTCATCACGTCCTTGACTTTGGCCTTCCTGAGCATTATTGCCCTGACAATATCTTTTTCGTTTATTACCCCGATTGGTTTATTTTCTTCAACTACAATAAAGCCGCTAACCGACTTAGAAGCCATCTTTTTTGCAACCTCAATTATGGCAATATCTTCCGAAACAGTCATTACCTCTGTTGTCATAAAGTTTCTTACCCTAATCATTTTGAAATCCTCATTTATTCAATTACGCCATTTCTAAGCACTAAACCTCTTTGAGTACACAAAAATAAAAAATTCCAATAATACAAAAACTATCAAGATAATTATCTGGAAGCTTCTGTGCAGCTTGAAGCTAAAGCTTACTTTGTTTATGACATCCTTTTTATCAACTACCCCTATTAGTTTTCCATCCTTGACTACAGGGTATCTCCTATAGGGTTTTGTGTCCGTCATCCTTAACGCTGCATCAAGCTTCAAATTATGGGCCATTGTGGTAACCGGTGACGACATTATTTTGCTGACAGGCTCATTAAGACCAATCCCCTTAGAAACTAAACTCCTGATGAGGTCCAGGTGGGTTACAATTCCTATTGGCACCTCATTATCAACTATAATAATGCAACTATGCTCCTGTTGCGCAAGCAATAAGGCAGCTTCCTCAATCTTAGCCTCTTTTTTTAAAATAGGCAGAGCAGTTGACATTACCTTTTTTATTCTGGCCATTATTAGTCTTACTGCGATACTCATATAAAAAGTTTTCGAACATCAAAGAACATACAGGAATTAATACAGCGGCAGTGCATTAAATTCCTTCTCGACAACCACCAGAGGCTTGTTGCCAGGGTCGGCAGCATCAACCAGCACTAATTTGAAAGCCTTGGTTAAATTTATATCGTCAAACGCTATGTTTACAATAGCCTGTCTTGTGGTATGGTCTCCTGCATTTAACTGGTTAATGTCAAAGTTTATTTCCGCTTTTGGCTTCAGCCAATCCTCCTTAAAATCTTTCTCGTCGTATAATAAAACAAGCACCTTGGGCTTGAAGGAAGTATTTCCCTTGTTTAGTATTGTCATGGAAATCTCAATAATCTTGCCCCAATATTCGCTTTTTATTTCGTGCTTTATGTTATCTATCGAAATGGAAATATTATTTTGAGTGTTCACAGTGCTAAAGTAGTCAAATTTGAATTCCTCAGCCTTTTTTGACAGCTCATCAGCAATTAGGATGCTATTGCTGTCATTACTATTTTCTTCTTCAGCTTCATTTATTCCAGTTACATTGACTGAAGTTTCATTAAATTCTGCCTCTAGTGACATGTTACTTGGCTCCTCATTTGCTTTAATTTGCTTTTCAATCTCGTTATCTCCTGTTTCTGATTTATTCTCGATTTTCTGGGATTCTGCCTGCAAATCAATTTCCTTGAGCACGTCATAAGCGGTTTTTTCACCCGCAATGGATCTTCCTGTGCTGGAGTCTTCGGAATTGCAGCCTGCTAAGATGACAATGCCAACCAAAAAACAATAAGCCAATATTTTTTCTTTATGCATTCTAAATGCCCGCTTGATTATTATAAACTGAAATATTTAAAGTTTACTTTTCTTTATCGTTTTCAGCTAAACTCGATGATAAAAAGCCTCTGAGGGGATTTGCACCCCCGACCTTTGCCTTATTGTAAAATTGATTGTACCAAGGCAACGCAATAGCTGCTATGCTACAGAGGCATATGAAAATTTTTGAAGAAAGAGTTTGTATATAAAAGTTATTAAAAAATTAATGCGGGGGAAGGGAATTTCATGAAAAAATTAAAAGTTTCACTTTGAACCCTTGTACTCACTAAGAGACAGGATTGCATAATGCATCCTTGGGTTTCTTCTTAAGTCCTGCGCGTTAAGTCTGCAATTTCTTGCAATTGACCAGGCTTCGCTTTAAGGAAATCCAAGCTTGGCTTAGGAATTACCCCCGCATAACCCGGCTAAAGATTTTGGGTAAGAAAACAATATTTAAATGTTATCATTCATACTTGAATTTTTGCACATTAAAGAAGGATGTGAGCCTTTTAAATAGTTCGCGGGCATCAGCATTGACAATCCCGTCATACTTGTCAGTCCAGAAGTTATATATATACTTGTCAATCAAAGCCCGAGTAAAATAATAAATCGGCTTGAATTGGAAAAAGCTGCCGTGAATTTCAGATTGGATAAAAGCATCTATATTTATCAAAACGTCGCCGTTGTTAACGTTAATCTTTTTGCCATTTTTTTTTATGACTATTTCTTTGATGTTATCCATTAAGGCTCTCAGTACAATCACCCCATTATACAAATCATCAAAAATGCAATGGGCTTCTATAACCCATTCTATCTTTTTCCCGTTTTTTGTCACATGCTCCATTTTCTTTTTTGGCTCTTTTTCGTATCCTTTTTCCCTTATCCAGTTGTCAACCTCTGCATAGAAATCCTGAACTATGAAAGGCCCATTGTAAGTTGTTCTTAAGTCATAAAGCACTTGTTTTTTTTCCGACATTTTCACGGGCCCTGCCTGGAGATGACTGAAAAATGTCTGTACATATTAAAATATTTCTCAATTTCGTCGTGTAGTCTATTTACGTCATGCACCAGCATCTGCTCAAATCTTTCTGTGTACGCTTTGAATATAAATTTATCATATAATTGGCTCATCAAATATAAGACAGGATGGTCCTGCCATCTGCTTTGAAGGTCGTATTCGACAAAACCGTCAATTACGATTATCACTCTTCCATTGTCAATTTTTGTTTTCTTGCCTTCATGCACGGCATTTGCTTTCACTATGTCATATCCCAGCAGCCTCACTTTAATTATATATCTTGTATAATCAGTTATCCACTTCCATGGAGAAATTTGCCACTCGATGAATTTTCCATTTGGCGTATTTTGCTCAAAATCTTTGTCCTGCCTTTTGTCAAATCCCATATAGAAGATGAAATTCTCAATCACTCCAAACAGGTCTCTGATATCAAGAGGTCCGCTGTAATCTATTTTGTCATGGTCTATTATTATCTTTATGTGTCCCATTCTGTCCTCTTTTTTGCCTAATGAACGCCAGCCATATGCCTGAACTCTGATATTTCGGATGCCATCTTTAGGCGCTCTTTCAGCAGCGCATGCAACCTCAGGACTATTTTATACTGCAGCTCATCCCACCATAATCCCTCAATTCTTTTCTTTACAATGTACTTGTTATAAAAGCCCTTAAGATGCGCCAAAAAAGCAGTTTTTTCCCATGATTTTTCATAGTCCATATCTACTATTCCGTCAATGTATATCCATATCCTTCCCTTTGTCATTTTTTTTTTAGTTCCATCCTTCAAGACAATCTCTATGTCGCGCTCGTCAAAGGTCTCCAACTTAACGGTTACTTTCCATAGATAAAATTCCTCAACTTTTCTGGTTGCCTCAAAATCGTAAAGAATTTCAGCGCCAAACGGCCCGGGCCTTCTAAGCCTTTGTTGTTTTTCATAAAACTTGAATTTTTTCTGCCTGAAGAAATCAGCAACAGTTTCATATAGGTCCTGCATGTCCCATATCCCTTTGTACTGAATGAAGACTGGAGGCGTAGCGGCACTTGTAAAATGAAGGAAGTCTTCTGGTTTGGCCTGCTTCATGATGAATTTATTGAGGATAAGGATATATAAAGGTTTCTATAAAAACATTTATATATAAGTATTCAAATTAAAAACAGTAAAAAATGGTGGAGTACATGATAAGAATCTGCAAGTTCTTTGTTTTTATGGCGTTGTTGCTTGTATTACTAAATGTTGCCCACGCGGCATCATTTGAGGTTAAAGTGGCTCCTGTAAAAGACAGAATTGTTGTGGACGAGGTTGCGGAATTTGAAATCACTATTACAAACAATCTGGACAGAGGTGAAGAGTTTACTATAAAAAAGGCAGGCTACCCTTTTTGGGATGTATACACAAAGCCCTTGCAGAATCCCATAACCCTTGAGGTGCCTGCACAAAGCAATTCATCAATGAGGCTTTTTGTTGACCCTTTGTATATTACATCTGTTGATACATACACTCTTGATATCGGCATTGTTCAAGGCACCACAGGACAAGAGCAAAAAGTGCCAGTTACTATTGGGATAATGTCCACAGAACCCTTAATTGGGGGCTACATACCGACAGTTTTGGCCACTACAGGCATATCTCCCGAAAAAATTGATCCAAGAGAGCAGTTTACAATTAAGGCTGTCCTGAATAATCAAAATCCCATAGATTACAGCAATTTAACTATTAAGTTTGACAGCAGTCTCTTCAAGGAGGAGGTGAATACTGCGCTAGGGCCCAGAGAAGACAAAACAATTGAAATATCCAAGAAACTCGACGACGCAACACCCCCTCAAAAAGACAGGCTGGTTGTCGCTGTATTTAAAGATGAACGAATGATAGTCAGCCCCATAATTCACGAATTTGAAATTAAAGAATATGAGATACGAGAAACACTTCCAAAAGAGCATTCGTTTCTAAAAATAAGGCGTGGCATCAGGGTTATGTCTAACAATCCAGACTACCATGGAAAAATAAAAATCGAAGTCAAGCCTATAAGAAATTTGTTTTTAACAACTCACCCAAGGGCTGTAATTGAGAGAGATGAAAACAAGCAATACCTGACTTGGGATGTCCGATTGGACAAAGACAAAGTAATGGTAGTTTACACAACTGAAAACTACAGGCTAATTGTGATAATCTTCTCTGCTATGGTGGCTGCTGTCGGCCTTTATTTCATATTCAGAAGCCCGATTGTAGTCAAAAAAGGCATTGCAAATGTCGGAATGCATGAAGGCGGCATTTCAGAGGCAAAAGTTGTGGTTAGAGTAAAAAACAGAAGCGCAAAGCAATTAACGGACATTGAGGTTATGGATAATGTGCCTCATATTGCGCATGTTGAAAAGGAATTTTCAATTGGCTCGATGCAGCCGCATGCCATCTTACAGCATCCAAAAAGAGGCATTGCCATAAAATGGGTGTTGGAGACATTAGAGCCAGGCGATGAAAGGGTTTTATCATACAAAATGAGATCAAGGCTGCCTGTGCTTGGCGAGTTTAGTCTTCCAACTGCAACTGCTAGAGCAAAAGTTGGAAATAGGATTGTAATTTCAAATTCCAATAGGATAAGCATTGGCGGATAAAAAGCTATAAAGTCTGATAGTATTAATTTTGTTCACACAAATATTTATAAATCAAAATCAATTCTGGAATTATATCCCCACGTAGCTCAATCTGGTGGAGCGCTCGGCTGTAGAGTAATCGTTTGCCGACAGTGCTTTTGCATAGGATGAAAGCAAAACAGCGTGGCTCCCGGGAGGTTGCTGGTTCAAATCCGGCCGTGGGGATTTACATAAAACTTGTAACGTAAGTAAAAAAAATAATTCGGTTCTAGAATTTGAATTTTATCAATGGTGCAAGTTAATCACAACGTCCAACAATCCATGACCATAATCCAGTCCTTTCTTTTGGGGCAGTATATCCAATTCTATCACCCATCTTTTCAGCCATATATTCACACCGGAAAAAAGTTATCTCGTTTAATCTTGAAGGAGAAGAAATAATATTCAATGTATTTTATTGAATATTCTCATGGTTTAATGTGAAATTGTAATGCCGCATTCCATGCTTTATCAATTTCAGTTTCCAATCTTTTTTCGTAGTCTTTGGGTTCAATAAGAGCCTTAGCGTAACGAAATATCAATTCTTCGTTTTCCACAAGGCGTCTTGGAGAGTACCCAGCTTCTTTCATTCTTTCTATTAATTCCGCCCTTTCGTCTTCAAAAGCACCCATAAATTGGACTCCTCTTACAAATTGTATGTGTCCATGTGCTGAGTCAAGAAGTTCAATGAGACCGTGACTTCCTGGAATGTTTGCCTCTGCATGTTTTATCAATGACTGAGCGTCTTGTTCATTATCCACTAAGTTACCATGTCCTACAATTTGTAAGCCCCACTTGTATGATGGGGGTAGATGCAGATATTTCTGAACAGTCTTAATGCCGTGCATATACCTACGTTTATGCTCTTCATTATCAGAATCATAATAGAATCTACCTTCACCCAAACCACCATCATTAACTAACCCACAATAAAGTCGAAGATTAGCGTGTCCTTGTACCATTATTTTGTGGTTATGCTCCAATTATTAAAAATATTATTATTTTACTAATAACAAATTCTTGTTATGTGGAAGGTTTCTCAAATAAAATCGCTCAACCCTTTCTGCTCAATTTTTGCCTTAATTTTTCCTTTCTCTTCTTTATATTCTTCTAAACCGCTTTCATTAAAAATCGGCACCCCATAAACTCCGTCATATCCGGGCTTAAAGGGAATTTTCTGGTTTCGGTTTCGAATGATATTTTTCGTGATTTTTTCTGATGTTATTTTTTTTAAATTTGATTCTTCTGCTTTCAATAAAACATTAAACTCATTCCCAAAAGCATTTGTTAGTTTGTAATATTCCCCCCAAACATTTTTTGACTCGACCTTCTCGCCTTCAGTCCCGGCAATCACTTCAGAAAGCGGGATTAAATTTCTGAATGGAACGGCATTCTTAGGAACGAAACCTTCTTCCCTGTCAGCAAGCAGCTCAACCCTTTGAGCCACTCCAACAGTTAATTTGCTCCTGCATTTAGGGCATATATTTTTCACTTTTAATGCCTCATTCGGCGAATAAGAAACATTGCAATTTCTATGTCCGGTGTAGTGGTATTTGCCTTCATGAGGCCACATCTCTACTGTTTCAACAAAACCTTTCTTTTTCCTTATTGCCTGCAATAAATCGTCATAGCTTAAGTCAATGTCAAAAACATTGCATTCTCTGCCAAGGCGCCATGGCCAAAACGAATGGGCGTCAGAGCTGCTCAGCAATGTGTACTTATCGAGTGCAGAAATGCGCCAGTTCATTAAAGGGTCTGAGCTTAAGCCAGTCTCAATTGCGTTTATTTTGTGTGCATATTCCTTGAAGCACTCTTCTACGCTGTCAAAGCCCGACATGCTGCCAAAAATTCCATACCAGGGAGTCCATGCATGAGCAGGAATTATCTCAATGTCATCGTCAATTTCTTTCATCATTTCAGCTAATTCAACACAGGTAAATCCAAAAATAGGCCTGCCGTCATAATCAAGCCTGCCTTTTCTCAGCAAAGCAGAATTTATCTGCTCAACAATCTCAAAATTTCTTGCAAGCAGCAAAGTATGCACTCTTCTTTGCTTGCCATCCTGGACGTAAATATTTGAGATTTCACCCTGCAGTACAAAATGAAAGCCGGATTCAGAAGTTAAAATCCCAGAGCCGTCTTCCTCTAATTCGCTTTTTAATTCATCAATCCATTTTGGATGTGTAAAATCGCCCGTTCCAAGAAGATTGAGGCCTTTTAAGCGTGCATATTTTTCAAGATTTTGGATAGTAATGCTCGGACTTGTTGCTCTGCTGAAGCGGGAATGTATTTGCAAGTCTGCGAACAATTTCATCATTAGAAGTAAAAAAGTGGATTATATAAATTTTTACTGTTGTTTTTTATGTCTTTTTTATTTTCGCAACGAAGAAGCCTTCAGTATCATTATCCTGAGGCCAAATTCTTAAGCATCTTTGAATCTCATCATCATATTTCTCGCTTTCAAATTCTAAAACAGGAGAGCTTCTTTTTAAATTCAATTTTATGTCCTCTAACTTTGCATTCCCATATTTTTTTAGCAGAAAGTCAACAACCATTTCATTTTCTTCTGGCTCCAAGGAGCAGGTAGAGTAAACTAAAAAACCCTTTTCTTTTAAAAGATTGAATCCTGTTTCAATCAGCTGTCTTTGGGTTATGGATAGCCTTCTTACCATATCGGGATTCCAAATACCGATAGTTTTTAGGCTTTTCCTTATTGTTCCGGTGCCTGAGCATGGCGCATCAACAAGAATTTTGTCGAACTCTATGCCAGATTTCTTAAACCATTGCCCTTCCATTAGGGTTGCAATAGCATTTGAAACACCGCATCTCTGCAAATTGATGCACAACGGCTTCATTCTTTCATAGGTGTAGTCATTTGCTATCAAAATGCCTCTATTTTTCATGTATTGCGCAATCTGGGTCGTTTTGCTTCCCGGAGAGGCTGCCATGTCTAGCACAAATTCATGAGGCTTTGGGCTCAAACTTATAGGGGGAATCAAAGACGCTGCTTCTTGGATGTAAAAATAGCCAAGAGAATGCTCAATCAAATTGCCTATGTCTCTTCTCTCTTTTCTAACATGCTCAATCCAGAAGCCTTCTTTGCACCAGGGTATTTGCTCTAAAGTCCATTCTTTTTTTAATCTTCCCTTTAATTCATTTATTGAAATTTTTAAGGTGTTGACTCTTATTGAACGCCTCAAAAATGATAGAGAGAATTGTTTAAATTCGTCCCAATTTGTCAGCTTTGAGTATCTTTCTATGAATCTTGGCTTGAATTCAATTTTTTGCTTGTACGATTGTGATTGTTCCATTATAAAGGGTATTTCCATTAATTTTATTTATCTTTCTATAAACAATAAGTTATTAAATTATAAAATTAACCACATTTTATGAAATTCATTAATAGAAATACAATAAAATTGGATAAGGAAGCAAACGATTTAGACGAATTTGTTTTTGATTTTATCAATATTCTTAAAAAGCATACTGATTATGTAATTGTAAGCGGATATGTTGCAATATTGCTTGGGCGCTCTAGAACAACAGAAGATATTGATATTTTTATCCATGAATTCAGTAAAGATGCTTTCAATAAATTTTATAATGAGTTGCTGAAAAATGACTATTGGTGCTTAAATTCAGAGGATGTAAACGAAATATTCGACTATCTTTCAGAGGGCTTGCCTGTACGTTTTGCATTGATTAATACGACAATTCCGAATTTTGAGATTAAAGTTGCAAAAAAAATATTAGATAAGGAAAGCTTTAAGGATAGATTAACTGTGATAACTAAGCTTGGGAAGATATATATTTCGTCACTTGAAAGGCAAATAGCATTTAAGAGGTATTATTTAAAATCGGATAAAGATATTGAGGATGCTAAGCATATCGAAGAACTTTTTAAAGATGATATTGATATTCGCAAAATAGATAAATACAAGCAATTATTAAGCAAATCCCAATGAAAAAATTAACTCCTTCGAAAGATAGGAAGCAAGACAGGTTGAATTTTGTTGAGTACTGGGCAAACTATGTTAGAACTCATCCTGATAAAGAATGGAGCAGGCAGCAGAATATCTTAATTAACTCAATGATGAAAAATGCGAAGAATTCTAAGTTGACGCCTAAGCAGTATTTGAAGATAAAAGGAGAATTGTGAGTTTTTAATTTGAAGTTAAATGAATGAGAATTCTTGAAAGTATTTTGTTAAGTTTAATTATTACTCACTTTTTGCTGCTCTAACTTCAATCAACATGTAAAGAACCAAAGATATTAAATAATAAACAAGCAAATTTAATATAAACGCCTTTATATTATAAGTCTCACAACTTTTGAATTCCTCAAGAGTTCCACAATTACCGGAACTCCAATAATAATATTGAAATGGAAATCCTTTTGAGTATCCACCGAAACTTCCAGTTTGATATACCGAGTACATATTAGCCAAAAAGAAAAGCACTAATGGTAAAGCGATAAAGTATAATCCTAACTTCAATATTTTTTTCACATCTTGTTAGGTTATTAACGACTATAAAAATGTTTCTGACAAAAAATGCAGCATCATAACTTTTTTCTTATACAATCTTTGCCATGTAGGGACCATCATAATCATATCCAAGTTTAGCAAAATACTGCTTAGCCCCAATTCCAGCTAGCACAACCATCTTATTTTTCCCATTCTGTTTTGCTATCTCCTCGGCTTTTGCCATTAGTCTTTTTCCTAGGCCTCTGTGCTGAAAACTATCTGCTGATTTTTTGCCTATCTGGACAGCGGCGGAATATACATGAAGTTCTCTTACCAAAGCAGAATATTTTGTTATTTCTGCTCTTAAAAATTGGGATGAAAATCTTAACCTACAATATCCAAATAAGATGTCATTTTCAATATCCTCCGCTGAAATGAAGAATTCTTTGCCTTTAGATGCTTCATACCCTATTGTTGTTATTTGGACATTATTGAAGTCAACTTTCTTATTGCAATTGTTCTTCAAATAAAATCCAATTTCCCTACATCTTATGCATTTACACTTAATTTTTTTTTCAATACAAATTTTTTCAATATACTGCCTTAAATTAGTCCTATCCACTCCAGAGGATGTTACATAAGTTGGAATGTCGCGCTGTATTCTGGCAATTCGCACGTATTCTGGCATAAATCTTTTTGCCTCTGCAATAATCTCAGCGGCTTCTTTTGTCGTCAATGGCGCAAATTTTCCAGCTCTCCACTCTTCATAAAGCTTTGTTCCCTCCATAACCATACATGGGTATATCTTTAACATATCAGGCCTGTAATCAGGATTTTCAAATAATTGCTTCAAGCCATTCAAATCCATTTCTTTTGTTGTATTTGGCAATCCAGGCATATAGTGGCAATTTACTTTAAATCCTAAATCCTTCAATATACTGACTGATTCAATATTATCAGCAACGCTGTTGCCCCTATTAGTTGCTTCAAGAACATCGTCATAAATACTTTGGACTCCGATCTCAACCCTTGTACAGCCCAACTCAAGCATTAAATTTCCATGATAAAGCTTGCCAAAGTCACTTTTTGTTTCAATGGTTAAGCCCACGCATCTTATTAGAGAGGTTTCATTTTCTTTTTGGACTTGTTTTAATGATAGATTTTTATTGTCTTCATTTTTTAGTTTTAGCTGTATATTTTTTATTGCCAAAATACTTGAGTTTTCATTGAAATTTTTGTTTTCAATAATCTTTAGTGTTGTATTTTCTTCTGACACAGAGATTTCATTTTGATTATTGTTCCCTATCTTTCTTAGCGCATTAAATTCTTCTACCATTAATTTTTTATCAAAAAAATCATTGAAAAATAATTTCTCAATATTTTTCTTGACTTCTTTATCATTAAAATTCAAATTCTTAATATACAACAATTTTTGTTGAATTCTTTTTATTCTATCGTCATTTTCCACTATCCTTGGCAATTCAAAAAATTTCTTGAATTCTGATATATCCAAATTGCCATTTTCGTCGAAAAATAATTTTGAGAAGTCATTCATTGCTTTCAATGCATATTTTATGAAGTATTCTTGATACGCTCTAGGAAAAAAAGTAAATGTGCCTCCTTGTATAATTAGTTCGACCTTATCAGGAATTTTTCCCATTGCGACATAATGCTCTAATCTGTTGAAAACTATAAGATAGGGGTCGTAATTGTTTCTTATAGCTCTTCGTGTTGATGGCTCTTTCCCAGTATAGCTTTGAGGAACATCGCCAAAAACAGAGCCAGGACCTCCAGGACAATAGGAGCAGGGACCTACGCCCTTAATAGTATGGGGGCAAGGGTACGGTTCAGACATTAATGCTATAGGCGCTACTCCGCTTATGGTCCTTACCGGCTTTAAAGAAAGCAAATCCTTAAATCTCTGCTTGTCTTCTGCTGAAGCAGCAAAATAGATATCGGCATTTTTAGGAACTCTGTTTATTAGTCCAGTATTTTTGTGCCTACTTAATACTTTTAATTTGGATTTATTTAATTCGTGCTGAGTTTTCGGCCCATTCCGTTTAATTTCCTCAACTATTTCGATGCATAATTGTTCGAAGCTGTCCATAAAGCAAAGAAGTGATTTTTTATATTTAAATGTTCACAATATCGGCGTTAAATGAAATATTTTTATTGCCACTTAGGGGGTTTTTATAAACCACAGTTTTAGCTTTCGAGTCTTCACATAAAATTTGTATTTTATATGGCTATGTTTCACTCCGACTTAACTTTTGTACGGGTTTTTGAGATTTTATCTCCTAAGTCTAAGGCAAATGCAATCTCCGTTGAGCTAGGCAATAAGGAAACTATTTTCATTTCAATCCCCTAAAATCTTCTTCAGCTTCTTTACTATTCTCCTATGTTTATAGAAAACTTTGGGACGAGCAAAAGCATATACAAGAAATAACCAAAGAAGAGATTTTGAAGATGTTATAACAGTAATTATAGATTGGTAAAAATATTTAGTCGGTTACTATCTTGATGCGGTGATTGTTTTTGTAAGTGATCTCTAATCTTTTTTTTAAAATGTTCTTCGTTAAATCTTCTTTCTTTGTCAATGACTGTTGCAGTACTTTCTCCTCCAAATAATGTGACTGTATACTGAAGTTCAAAGTTAGGCTTAAGATCAAAGATTATGTGTAACTCCCTATCATCAAGTGACCTTGCTTTAACATACACCAAAACAGATTCCAAATAATGTTTCTCAATAAACTCAGATTTTCCTTCCTTAATAATCCAAGCTCCTATGGAATGATAATGATGAATCTCATCTTGAGGCGCAACACTGCCTTTAAAAAATGCAGGCATTTGCTGACCTAATCTATATTCAGTAGTAAGAAAACTTTCCAAATTCGTTTGGTGTTTTTGCTGTGCTAAATAAATTCTAGAATTTGCGCCACCATTTAATTGGACTATATCAGCTAAAGTAGTGTCTGCTTGTACTGGATTCAATGTTGTCAATGCTAGACCTGTAGCTAAACTAACTCCCATGTATGAGTTACTATAAATTTTTGATGGCATAGAAATAAGTGGGATTGTTCTCCTTTTTTAAATCTGTCGGTGAGAAACAGCTTAGATTTAGTATTTTATTATAACTTCATAAAAGCTTCATCAAGGATTTTAACGTCATAATTATTTTTAATCAAAGCATTTTTTATTTGTTCATTGGTAAATCCTTTCTTTAAGTTTATTGAAATATAATTTCTTAAAGCTATGATATTTTGTTCTTGATGTTTTTGCATAAGTTGTTTATGGTTTTTTCTTCTATTAATTTCAATGTATGCTAATAAACCAAATATTAACAAAAGAGGCAATGTTATAAAAAACCAATTGAGATTAATTTTTGATTCTTTTATTTCTTTGCTCGATTTTAATTTCTCTGTTGTTTTTAGATTAGATTCTGTGATACAATCATTTGGACAAGTTAGATAAGTTTCATAGTAATTACATAATCGGTCATTGTTACACAATAATTCATCAACTTGCAAACTAAATATTTTCCTGTTGTTATGAAATATTTCGCCTTTATTCCATTTTGGATTGCAGGATTGACTAATCGGCAAGGGAACGTATTCCACATCTAAAAATGGATCATTAAATGTGTAGAATACAACAGGAAGATTGATTTCCTCAATCAAATTATTTTTTGAATCAAAAAATAAAAGTGTATAGTTTGATTGATTAGTTTTTTTAATTTCTTGATTTCCTATGTAGGAATTGATTTTTGTTAACTCCACACTGTCATTTCTATAAATTAAAAAATCAAACTGGCAGATTGCTTCTGCGGAAACAAATTGGATACTCAAAATTAATAAAGTGATTGGTATTAAAATTTTCCAATTCTTTATGATTCCATTTATTAAATTATTTTTTTCTTTCATTTCCTGTAAAAAATCTTAATTTTAAAAGTAATTTAGTTTTTGGCATTTTATGTTGTGCCATTTGGGACGTTGCTTACTTCAAATAATCTCTCCTGAATCATAAACCTCTTGAGGCAAACCTTCCGGGTAAAATTCGCTTCCATCAGGGGCGTTTGTTTGCTCGTAGTTTGGAGCTTCTTGTTGGGTGATTCCTACTTCTCTCTGCTCTGGTGGAAGCTGTGCCGTGGTGGTAATGACATCTTCTACCCTTATTCGAGTATCGGCAAACATAAATCCTGCTGGCGTTTGGCTAGTATAGGTACTAAAAAGTTGATTTCTAACTTCTGGATCTGCAAAGTTTAAACTAAAGTAGTAGTCTGGATTTTCGCTTACTATTCTGTAAAAACCAATCATGGCGTTTAGACGCTCGTTGTGCATTCCCAAGTAATGCGGACTCCCGAGTATCGGTATGCTTTCACCTTCCCCAGGATGACCAATATATGGTTCTCTAACAAAACTATTAAATTCGTTTTCTGTCCATCCGCGTCTTACTGCCATTAGAACTACACCATAGTCAGCCTCTACTTCAATCCAACTTCTATAGAATGCCCTTGCCAATGACAAATATCTATCTCGTTCAATAAAAGAATTTTCCTGATCCTTTAAAGTCTGCCATGTAACATCATTTTGAAACAATCTTTGAATGCGCTGCCTAATAGCATTATCTTCTCCAGGGTTACTGGATATGGAGATTTCTGGAAGTTGCTCTAGTACCTGCCTTTCTCTCGTCCACTTCCTTGATAGTATATCTGTTAATTGATTGAAGTGATTAGATTCCAATCTGACTATTCTTTCTTGTGCATCATTAGCTGCTCCTAAAGTTTCCCAGTATCGAGCTGCAAAATGCATCAATTCATGGTCAATAGTGTAAAGTGTAAAAAATCTATCATATGTAGCAATAGGAAACATGTCAGGATTAATTTTAATTATTAAAGTACCACCTGAACTAGGGTTGAATGGAGCGAACCCTCCGATATTTCTGCCATATTGAATTTCTATTCTTGTTAGCGGAACTTGTGTATTTCTAAACGTGTTGAAGAACTCAGCTATATTTTGTTGGACAAATCTAATAATGTATTGATTTAAGTCATCGTTCGGTGCACGGTCGTTTGAGCTTTGAACACTAGTAAATATTGGTATTTGCTCTACTGATGTTTCATAGCTATTAAACAACATATTTGGGTTAATACGTTCTTCGGGCGTGACTGATAGTATTAGAAGGTCGCCCATAACACGGCCTATTTTTTGCATTGTGAGGGAGTCAAATACTTCTCCTCTCCCTGAAATGTAGTAATCTGTAAACCGTCCAGTGCGGTCTATAGCCATACCAGCTTCATTGTCCGCTGGAACGTAATAAGGCTGGTTGCCTAGTCTCCTATAGACAATAAATGCACCATCGGGATATATTCTCCCCAAAATTCTATCAGTCTCGGGATTTGGTTCAAATAAATTGTGTATAGGATGTTCAACACTTTGTCTAGTGAAGCCACTTGTTCTTTGCCTTCCAGAAATATCCCAAACAATTCCTCTTTCATCCCTCACCAAATTGCTTCTTATTTCCTCAATGCTTCTTTGAATTATTCTAACAAAATAATACCCGAACCGGTTATTTTGTGTTATTTGTCTTATTTCGCCTATTTTATTTCCAATTACTCCAACTTGAGTGCCGGAAGTGTCATATACATCATAACCGTTTTCACCTCTTTTTACTACATTACCGCTGAACGAACCCCTTAAGCCATTGGAATATCTGTAAATTTCAGAACGAGCTTCGGATCCTTGAGGATCAATAAATCCTGCTGAGGCAAAGCGGGTAACATCAGCTATGTATTCTTGTTCACCTACAAAAAAATGAAGGTAGTGTAGATGAAAAGGAATATAAGATGAAGTTAAGCGAATATTTTCCGAATTACGAACCAAATCTATGAAGCCAGGTCTAGGAGGTATCGACAAAGATCTTAAATTTTGATTAGTAGAAATTGTTTGAGTCGGTGTTCGCGTTGAAGGAGGTGTAGGTGTGCGTGTCGTAGGAGTAGTTGCTGAAATTGGTCTAAAAGCAAAATCAATACCGTCTATGGTACCAAATAATTCAACGACCGCTCGTCCATATCTATCAAAAGTATGATGGTAAACGGTAAAGACCCCATTAACTACTCTAACAGAAATCCTGTTAATACGGACTCCGTTAATTTGACAAAAGCTGCAATCAGTGCTGGCAAAACTTTCCCAGCTCTGGACAGGTGAGGAATGGATCCATATTCCTTGCTGATTGTAAGGGTAATCCGTAAGAATATATTCAGAATTACCCATAAAGAAGTGCAGAGCGCCGTATCTATTTCTGTCAAAAGGATTTGGCCACTGGATGTAGCCGCTTCCAGGAGCACGTGTTTGAGTGGGATTAGGTGCAGTTTGTAAGAGTCTTGATCCTGAATTTGACCTATAAACAAAAGAGCTACGATCTAAAGTACCAGTTAACCGGGCTGTTGTCCTGCCATTAACAAAAACATTAGTAAAAACATTAAAATTTCCATCAATATAAATAGGAACAGGACCGCTTGGATATCCCCTCCATGTTTCCCTAGGCATAGAACTGATCCAAGATCCTTGCTGATTGTAAGGATAGCCATTTAGAACAAATTCAGAATTCCCAATATAAAAGTGTAAAACTGGGAAGGTATTTACTCCTGCAAGGGGTCCTGGCCAGTCAACACGACCACCTTGTGATGACGGCTCATCCAGTAAGCTTTGTCTTTCAAAACCTCCACCTCTTTTATCAAACTTAACCTTATGATAATCAATCACTTCATTACTATTTCGGTCGTATATAGTTGTATTCAACTCCCACTCTCCGTTTTGGTCTTCACTCTTAAAAACATAGGTGAATAATTCACCTTTCCATTCATTTGGGCCAGTAGGAATATCAATATTATTAGTTATCGGGCAATTATTTTGAGGAGAAGGTACTTTTCTAGGGCTTGTGGGACATTTATTAGATTGAGGAATACTGCAATAATCGCAAGCTAGCTCGTCTATTATACGATTTGTTAAATCAGCCAATTGTCCATTAGGGACTTCAACCTCAACTTTATACTTAGCTGGTATTGTAGCACCTTGAGAACTTCTTACGACATTATAGAAAAAAACTAATTCATCCTGTTCATTGTATCGTATTCTTTCGTTTGAATCAAAATTTAAAGTGTTGTAATCAAATGTCCTATAATCAAACCTGCTGTTTGGAGGAAATTTAAGCACAGTTGTTTTTAGGTCTATCGCATTCGTTGAGGCATAAACGGAGTAACTATTTACAATTAAAAATACGTTAAATGCTATGATTAAGATTGAAAATAACTTTATTCGACCCATTTTTTGCATTTTAGTAATAATCAGCAATCTCCTCATTTTTTGTCTTATAATATTTGCATAATTCAATAATAATTGCTCCGATGCTTGAGATTAACACTATAAATAAAAATTCAAATACGGCAAGTGGCGCCATGTCAATGTATTTTCCAAAAGAGGGGATAAATATGCCGCTTGCAATAAATGTGAAAGAGCTAATGACCGCAACTATCAGCAGCTTGTTCTTGAAAATTCCGACTTTGAATGCGGGGTATATTGTTGATCTTGATGCGAGCGATTGATATAATTCAAACATACCAATCGTTAAGAAAGTCGCAGTTTGAGCCTTGGGAAGATCATGGTAGGTAAACCAAAACCAGCTCATCACCGACAATGCCACTACAGTCAGAGCAATAGGATAATAAATAAGGAAGGGATTAAGCCCTTTGTAGATTGGCTCATCCTGCTTTCTTGGCTTTCTTGACATTGCATTAGGCTCAAAGGGATCTGTGCTTAAAGCTAGCGCAGGCAGACCATCTGTAACAAGATTAATGAGTAATAGCTGAGTAGCTGTTAATGCCAGCGGAAGCCCCAGCAATATCCCTATGAATATAATCAGCACCTCTCCTATATTGCCAGACAATAAAAAACCAATGTACTTTCTTATATTGTCATAAGTGCCCCTGCCTTCTTCCACTGCATTTACGATGGACGCAAAGTTGTCATCAGTAAGCACCATTGAACTTGCTTCTTTGCTTACATCAGTTCCTGAAATGCCCATTGCAATTCCGATGTCCGCTTTCTTCAGCGCAGGGGCGTCATTAACACCATCTCCCGTCATTGCGACTACGTGTCCTTTTTTCTTTAGCGCATCAACAATTTTTATCTTGTGCTCAGGATTTACTCTTGCGAATATCGCTATGTCTTCTACAGTTTCCTCGAGGTTCTTCATCTCGTCAAGCTGGGTGCCTGTAACTATCTTACCCGCCAAGCCAATTTTCTTTGCAACAGCTCTTGCAGTTATTTCGTGGTCGCCTGTTATCATCACGACCTTTATTCCGGCTTTTTTGCATTTTTCAATGGCTAACTTGACCTCTTCCCTTGGCGGATCAATCATTCCCTGCAATCCTGCAAAAATGAGATTTTTTTCAGGCTGTGTATCCAAAACAGTTTTATAGGCAAAGCCGAGAACCCTTAATGCGTCATCCGCAAATTGTTTGTTTATTTCCAGTATCTCTGCTTTGTCGTCTTTTGTCAGCCTTCTTATTTTTCCGTCGATGTTAATGTAATTGCATAAATTTAATACGACCTCTGGAGCGCCTTTGACATAAGATATTTTCTCGCCGTGGCGCTTATGCATTGTAGTCATTAACTTCCTTTCACTAGTGAACTCAATTTCATCTATTCTGGGAAATTCGAGCTCGAGCTCCTCCTTCTGCAAACCGGCTTTTGCGGCACTTACGATTAAAGAACCTTCTGTGGGGTCCCCGTTGAGATTTTCTCCTCTAAGCTCAGCGTTATTATTGAGAGTACCTATCTCCAGCAACAGTTTAATACTCTCCACAATTGCTGGTTTCCCTTTGAACAGAAATTCGCCTTTTGGCTCATAACCTGTTCCCGTAACATCAATAACTTTGCCGTTGGCAAATAACTTTGTTACAGTCATCTGATTTGCAGTTAAAGTTCCGGTCTTATCCGCGCAAATCACAGTTGTTGAACCCAGAGTTTCAACACTTGGCAACCTTCTGATTAATGCATTTCTTCTAAGCATTCTCTGAGTTCCCAAAGCAAGCGATATCGTGACAACCGCCGGAAGACCCTCGGGAATTGCCGCAACTGCAAGTGAAACTGCAACAAGAAGCATTTTTAAAAGCGGCGCCTCATGAAACAATAATCCGACCCCGAATACAATGACAGCAGTCGCGATTGTTACAATGCCAAGCCATCTTCCAAGGTTGTCCATCTTTTTTTGCAATGGGGTAGGTTCAGTCTGAACTTGATCTATCATAGTTGCGATTTTGCCTATTTCGGTGTGCATCGCAGTTCCAACGACAACAGCCTTTGCTCTTCCGCTGACTATAATTGTGGTAGAGAACACTATATTTTTTCTGTCAGCCACATTTGTCTTTTCAGGCAGCTCTTTTGTGTTTTTGCTTACCGGTCTTGATTCCCCTGTCAAGGCAGCTTCCTGGCTCTGCAGATTAAATGACTCTATGAGCCTTGCATCAGCTGGAACTTTGTCTCCTGTCTCAAGAAGTATTATGTCGCCAGGCACGAGCTCTTTCGCATTAATGTCTTTTTTCTGCGCATCCCTCAGCACTGTCGCTCTTAAAGATGCGAGTTTTTTTAGGGCTTCAATCGCCCTTTCTGCCTTGTACTCCTCATAAAAGCCAAGGACTGCAATAAGGATTATTATCACAAGAATCACAATTGCATCAATCCACTCCCCTAAAAATGCGGAAATGACTGTTGCAATGATTAATATCCATATCACAATGCTCTTGAATTGCCCAAAAAAAATCTCCCACGGAGAAATTTTTTTGCCTTCTTTTATTTCATTTAAGCCGTGCTGGGCCAGCCTGCTTTCAGCATCTGATTGCGAAAGTCCATTTACTGTTGTTGTCAGCTCCTTTAATACCTGCTCAATCGTTTTGCTGTGCATTCTTTAGAAATGATCTGTGCTGCTTATATTATTTTCCTTAAGTTTTGTTTTAATGTCCTTTAGTTTTAAGATGAAATATTCTAAACAGTCCAAGCCGCAAAAACTTGCCTTCTTTTTAAAATCATCAGGGCCAAAAATCAACGTATAGTTATTGGCTTTGTAAAAATTTAAATCATTTGTGCAAGTTGCGCATATTTTTTCATGCTCTTTTAATTTTCTTTTTATTTTTTCTTCCAATAATTTCTTTAACATGATTGCTCCGGTGTCAAGGTCATTTTTAAAACGCCTCAGCTCGTCATACTCCAATATGTCAATTACATCCTCAAATTTTCTGCCCATTCAATTCACCTCATTGTTTTTGTTATTGATTTTTTATGCTATTGATTTCTAATAGAGCCTTTCGTCCAAGTTTTGTTTGTCTCCTTTATTTTCCTCGAACTTAATGTACCATCTGTTAGCTTCTTCATCATATGCGAAAATCACATTGTGTTTTTTTTTCTTGTCAAGGGCAAAGAGAAGCGGCATCGGAATTGTAGTTTCAAAACTAGAGCCTCTCTTGTACAATTTTCTTCTGAATTCAGTTGCCATGCTATTTACTTATTTTTTTACTTAATTTATTACTTATTTATAAACTTTTTGATAAAATCAGACTTTTGGAGTAACAAAGTGAGATTCTCTACTTATTTATCTACTTATTTAAATACTTATTTAAAACTTGAGTGTCATTATGACCATAAAATACAGAGAAAAATCAATAATAATATCCTTTACCTGTACAGCTTCCCAAGCAAATCGCTCTTGGTTATTGAGCCAATTAATTTTCCTTCTTCAGAAACTAAAATTATAGGATAATGCTTCAATAGGTTTGACACTACTTGGATTGATGTTGTCTTTGAAATAATTGGCGGAGAATCCTGCATGACATCCTTAACTTCCTTGCCTTTTGAATTTAGCAAGGCATTTAAAATTGTTGATTCTGAAACTAAACCCACTAACTTATTGTTGTCTATCACAGGCAGCTGAGATATCTCAAATTTTTTCATTCTGCCAATCGCCTCTTTTATTGGAGTGTCAGAGGATATGCCTATGATTCTGCCAGTCATAATCTGCCCTGCCTTAATCTCTTCCTTTTTCTCCAGTTCGCTTAAAGCGCCGAATATTTTCTTTGTTTTTGTAAAAGTGGGATCAATTCTTCCAGACTCAATTTTAGCAATAAGCGATTGTGAAACTCCTGCCCTATTAGCCAGTTCAGTCTGAGTCATGCCAAGCTTTTTTCTTATTTTCTTGATTTCTTCCAGTTCGTATGTCATTTTTCAGGGATATTTTAATTTTTTTGTGTGGTTGTGCTCTCTGTTTTTAAAATTATTCCTTTTGGAATATTTTTATCACAAATCTATTTAAAAAACTGCAATAAATCAAGCTAATAATGAAGTATCATTATCATTCTATACAACGAGGTGGGTAAAATGCCAAACATTACATATGTTACTAGCGAGAGCGTTACAGAAGGGCATCCTGACAAGATTTGTGATCAGATTAGCGACACAATTCTTGACTCTCTGTATGCGCAGGATCCGTATTCAAGGGTCGCAGTCGAGTGCCTGACTACGACAGGATTGATAGTTGTAGCCGGAGAAATAACAACAAGAGGCTATGCCGATATACAGGGAATTGCCAGAAGGACTTTGAAGGAGATCGGATATACTAACCCACAGTATGGCATTGATTTTGAGGATGCTGGTGTATTGGTGAGCATACACGGACAAAGCCCGGATATTGCACAAGGAGTTGATGAAAGAAGCGGTAAAGAGCAAGGCGCCGGCGACCAAGGCATGATGTATGGTTATGCCACAAATGAAACTCCAGAATTAATGCCGTTGCCGATAATGCTTGCAAATAAGTTAACAATGAGACTGGCAGAAGTAAGAAAGAAAGGCTTAGTGACAGACCTTGGTCCTGATGGAAAATCGCAGGTTAGCATTGAATATCATGATGGTGTTCCCAAAAGGTTGAGTGCGGTTGTCATTGCCCAGCAGCATTTGGACAAGATAAGCGAGGAAGAGCTAAAGGAAGAAATAAAAAGTAAAGTTATACAGTCGATTTGCGGCAAATGGCTTGATGATGAAACAAAGGTTTATATTAACGCCACTGGAAAATTTGTAATTGGAGGCCCTGAAGGTGATTCTGGCGTTACCGGAAGAAAAATAATTGCCGATACTTATGGCGGAGTAGGCAGGCATGGCGGAGGAGCTTTCTCTGGCAAAGACCCGACTAAGGTGGATAGAAGCGGGGCTTATGCTGCAAGGTATGTTGCAAAAAATGTTGTTGCAGCCGGCTTGGCAGATAAATGCGAAGTCCAATTGTCATATGCGATAGGGATTGCGCAGCCGACATCAATAAATGTGGACACCTTTGGCACCAACAAGATTCCTGAGCAAAAGATTGCTGAATTAGTTAAGCAGCATTTTAAGTTAACCCCAAAGTGGATAATTGACCACTTGAACCTGAGAAGACCAATTTACAGAAAAACAGCAGCTTACGGCCATTTTGGAAGGGAAGACCCGGACTTCACATGGGAAAAAACCGACATGGTAGAAATATTAAGGGAGGAAGCGGGGTTAACCTTAAGGCCATTGAAAGCAGAGACTAAAATAATACGTTAGAATTAAAAGTTGCCATTAGCCCACAATCTTGCAGCTCTTGATAAAATCATTTCATGTTTTACCTCGCTACTCTAAAGTAAGAAAGCTGATATGGTATTTATACATTTCTATGTCCTTTTTATAAAATATCATCAAATCAATAATTATATATACATAATGTTTCTGTATGGTTTAAAAGAGGGATTAAGATAAAAGAGCTTGAGGAGTTAATTGATTCAACGATAAAACATAAGAAAGCAATATTACTAGAGATAGTTAAGTTTAAGAATGCTAAATTCAAGGTTTTGGGTGCTTCAGAACACAAGATAAAATATTTAGAAGATTTATCAAGCATAGACCTTCCAAATCTTTTTACTGACGACGGCAGAAAGGCTATTCATGAAAGTGAGACTGGTTATGGAACTGCCTTGGTCATTGAGTTACGATTATTGGACTTGCTTAAAAAATTTAGAGACATAGAGGCCAATTTATTAAAAAAACTTCATGAATTGAATCAAAAGGTGTTTGAGCATCACAACAACGAAATCAAAGTTTTAATTAAACAGTTAATCTGGTTAATCAGCTTCAAAAGCACCGAAGGAAAAGCAGCATTTGACCGTTCAACTGGCGTATTATGGCTAATCCTTATTTATTATAACATTGAGAAAGAAGAGTATATACTCAGCAACGAGCTTGAGCATTTGCTTCAAGAAAGCGAAATTGAAAATCTTGTAAGAGGCAAGTTTCAATCAGTGATAAATGACGCGAATAAACTCAATTTGTTTCTGAAATCTGAATTAAAGGCCCTGAATTTATTGATTATTCAAGTTAAACAGCAGTTGTCTCTTTTGGCCATATTGGGAAAACTAGTGTCTGTAAATGCAGAAAAAGCTGTTAAAAATTATGTTCAGGTTTTGATTATTGGAGGCGGGCTTGCTGGAATTTCAACTGCATATCACCTGACTAGAGCTAATGTTCAAGTAATGGTGGTTGAGGCGGGAAGAATCGGCATGGGAAGGGATGACATGATAAGTGGGACAATGAGCATGGGATTTCCGCGCCACTCATTAATGATTTTAACTCCATATGACAGTAATTATGAAAAATTTGTAAAGAAAAACAGAAAAGGCGGACAGGGGAAATTACGCGCAAGAATTTTCTTGGAGATGAGCACTGCTGGAGTCGAAATGCAGAAGAGCATTGGAAGACAACTCGGCCCTGATATAATCAGGCAATATGGAACTTTAATGGTAGGCAACAAAAAAGAGTTTGAAGCACTAAAAGATGAATATAAATATTACAAGTTAATGGGATTTGGAAGAGATTATAATCTCGTTTCAAAGGTGCAAATAGCTGAACTTTACAAGACTAGCGTCTTTGAAGGCGGGCTTTTAATACCGAATGATGCCATCGCTTCTGGAGAAGAATATCCCAGAATTCTGGCGGACAAAGCCGGTTTAACAGTAGCTGAGAACGCTAAAGTAATTGACATTAAACAAACCAAAACAGGGGTTATGGTAAAAACTGATAGTGCTGGCGACATTACAGCAGATTACGTAGTTTTAGCCACAAATGGATTCTTGATAGATAAAAACTTGCGGGGAAAAATTTGGCCTTGGTGGACATTTGAAATATCTTACGAGGATAATGGCCCAAATACCCCAAACTCATTCGATTTTAACGATGACTATCATTGGTTTTCAAGGCAAGATAACCTTCTATTCATTGGAGGCGGAGCGACGTCAATTATAAGCAATAATTTTAGATTTTACAAGTATGAAGAACGGGAAAAAGGAAAATTGATTAAATGGGTTAACAAGATATTCCCACAAACTAGGGGCAAACAGCCAGTAGCGTTTCACTTTGGTGTTGGAGCATACACTATCGATGAAGTTCCTATAGTTGGGAAATATTCAATGGAAAGCAGAATCTTTTATATTGTAGGATGTAACGGCACGGGACAAAGCACTTTAAGCTATGCAGCATCGCTAATGCCCGGAATTATGGGTTATGTTCCGCTCAATGATAAACAAAGAAGAATTGCAGAATTTTTGTCGCCAACAAGGCCAACGCTAAAATAAGTTTCATTCAAATTCAAGAAATTTCAATTTTTTTTGAAAAATGGCAATTTAACTACGAGTTCTTTGTGCAACAAATACTACTTCATAACGCGGCTTATTTGCCTTATAGCTGCCTGCATTATTTTGATTTGATTGAACCTGTCTGCGGTAAACCAGCAGTTGACCACTCAACGCCTCAGATAAGGCAAACTCCAGTGATTGATAGTGGAACGGGTTTGCAGTATTACCAATTTTTGCATCCCCAGCAAGTTCCTGTTGAGTGTCGCGTAAATCTGTTCCTGCCCTTTGACTAACCCAAATTATGCCCCACGAGTCCAAATTGCCGTCTAAAAATGCATCTGTTCCCTGAATTAATACTCTCGGGTCTTCAACTTTGACAAATGGTATTCCCTTCAAAGCTTGTTCGATTACAGAATATAATGAAGTATACGCCATTATTTTTTCTACTGAAAGGAACAAACATCGTTATTTAAATCTTTCTGCGTTTGCTATATTTTAGTAGTAAATCTTACAAATTATTTTTCCTTTTCCATATTTTGATTTTCCATAGAGTATATGGACAATTGTGATGTTTCAAATCTTTAAGATATAAAATCCATAAATTGTATAGATATCATCGGGACCAAATTTTTTTTTGAATTGGAGCAAAGACTTATTAGATTGGCCGAAATCCGCATATTCATATTTCTTTTTTTTCAGTTGTTCCAATTCGTCCAGATTAGAAAGCTCGCCTAAGCCATCGTATTTGTAATTGTGCAATCCAATAGCAGAGTGATAATTATTGCTATTCGGTATGGACCATCCTGCAGTTATAGAGCAGGGTTCACCATTTATGATTATAGTCCGCATCATATCCGTCCCTTCAAAGTCATAATTGATAAAATTAATATACATTTGCGGGTTTTGATTTTTATTTACTTTGTTTCTGCATTTTTTCCACCTAAGGACTATGTCGCTTAACTTTTTCTTGTCAATCTCTCTTGACGGCAATATTTCAACAATATGAGTTTTCAATAATTTATTTTTGATATTCCTTAACTTCTTCCATTTTTTGCCATTCAGGTTTTCATCCCACTTCTTCAGGTTAAAAATCGGCGCATAAGATAGAAGCGGTGGCTTTGTGCCCTTATATTTCGTCGAGCGCTTGAGCATATTATGAACAGCATCTACACGATTCTCTTGGACTGAGGTAAAAACCTTTTTATCTTTTTTTGATATTAGGATATAATCTAAGAATCGTTCAAATAACTCTAATCTTTTTTCCTGCGGAGCAAGTGCTTCACCAATCATTTCCCATATACCGCTTTTATATCTTACTGACATTATACCGCAAGAATTATCGAATTTAAAGAAATATGGCTTTATATAATTCGTTTGTTGATTGCGGAAATACCAATAATTATGCTCGCTTGAAATGCCGTTTTTCTCAATACAACCAATAATTTCTTCCTTACTCTCATCAAGACTTGTTATAATGTCCATTTGAACCCTACAGGATTGCGCAGGATGTAAAAAAACCGCATAAGCGTGGCTTAAGATAACTTTTTGCGGAGAACAACCGCGATTCTCTCATTTTGAAATTCACGATTTCTCAACTTCCATTTTCATTGCAAAAATTTTATATTAGGCATGATTAGATTTTTCTTTTTTTGATTTGTATGACATTTTTCTGATTCCTATTTTTTGTTTTTTCGAAGTCTTTCCATAACTGCCTTTAATATTACCGGCCAGGCAATTGTTGCATCCGAATAAACCTCTGCAAACCTGCCGCCTTCACTTTCCGGCACGAATTTCCCCCATGAGACGCCTTCAGAGTATGGACAGCCTGACAAACCGCCCCAGTGGACAGGCTCCGGACAAATCCTTACTCCATACTGGAATCTTTTCGAGCCTCCTTGGCCAGGCAATCTTTTCTCGATGGCATCCAGATTTGGAGCGACTTGTTGCGCCCAGTTTCTTGGGGCTCCTCCACCAATTGTAAAAATCCCAATCTTATTAGCTGATTTAATTTTTTCAACATAATTCCTCAAATCCAAAAAAGAATTGAACTGGAATGGCTTCTCGCCTTTTGACTCCTGCATTCTTGTATATATGTCGATAAAAAACCCAAATTCAGAATCCGTAAATGCGGGGATGAAAACAGGTACTTTCTTTTCATAAGCAGACTTCAATATGGCTCTTTCATCTGTATTTTCTTTCAAATAACTGCCAAGCCATCCATTTATCTTGTAGCTGCACAAAACTTCATTTCTATCCACTTTTTCAAGGACATGCATAATAATCTCTTCTACATCATCAAGGTTTTTCTCAAGTTCTAGGGTATCATAAACACGGTTGTAGCCCTTCTCAAAAAGCTTTGTGTCATCCATGCTTTGGTTGTACTTGAAGTGCCTCATGCCGACAGACTCAACAAATCCATGTGCCATCAATGCCCCTGTGCTTACAATCGCATCAAGCATTCCTTTGTCAATCATGTCGCAAATCAGCAAGCCCATTTTGGCAATTGTCATTGCCCCTGAAAAAGTTCCTACAATAAAGCAGTCCTTGTCAGAAGCCATTTCATGGAGGACATCAACAGCTTCTCCCAAATTCCTAGCACCAAAAGCTGTCTTGGACATTGCGCATGCCAATTCATCAAAATTAGTTATTTTGCCCAAATCAAGCGGCTCCAATGGGACAAAATTGTCAGAAAATCCAGTTGAATATTTTGAAGGGTCCCTTATGGCTGAATGTGCATTCCTGTTTTTCATAAACTCACAACAAATTAAAATATATCGATAAGCATAGAAATCAAGCATATATATAAATGTTAGTTTATTTTTTTGAAGAAAATTTATGACAATCTCCTTTTGAAGTCCTCATATCCGAATTTCCGGATGGTTTTTATTTTTTTGTCTTTTGGACTGAAAATTGATATTGACGGCAAATTCACTCCATTAAATGTTGTGGTCTTGACCATGCTGTAAATGGCCATATCGGTAAATACTAATTTTGCTCCAACATTGAGCTTATGCGGGAATGCATAATCTCCTATAACATCGCCAGCAAGGCAAGTAACTCCTCCTAATCTGTAAATATGGGAGAATTTCTTTTTATCTTTTTCACTCAGGCGGGAAGCGATTTTCGCTCCCTCTATCTCAGGTGTGTATGGCATACCCAATACATCAGGCATATGGGCTTCTGCAGATGTATCCAAGATTGCAATTTGCATACCGTTGTTGATTATGTCAACTACAGATGCAACCAAAAAACCAGCATCTAATGCGACTGCTTCTCCTGGCTCAAGATAAACATCTACATTATATTTTTTCTTGAAAGATTCAATTATACAGCATAACAAATCAATGTCATAGCCCTCTTTGGTTATATGGTGTCCTCCACCCAGGTTTACCCATTTCATTCTGCCAAAATATTTCCCGAATTTTTCCTCAGCAATTTTCAAAACCCGCTCTAAAGCATCTGCTCCTCTTTGGCACAATGCATGGAAGTGAAGCCCATTTACACCATCAAGGGAATCTTCTTCAAAGTTTCTAATTGTAACTCCCAGGCGCGAATGAGAACCGCATGGGTCATAAAGAGGCGATGGAGCTTCCGAATGCTCTGGGTTTATCCTTATACCGCAATCAATTCCATGCTTAAGCACGGTTTTCTTGTATTTTCTCAACTGGCTAAAGGAATTAAAGATTATGCAGTTAGAGTATTTTACAAGATCTTTCATATCCTCTTCAGTATATGCTGGAGCTGCGACAACCACTTCCTTCCCAAATTTCTCGTAGCCAAGCTTCGCTTCATGCGGTGAGCTTGCACACACACCGTCAAGATATTTTCTAATCAGAGGAAAAGTGCTGAATGCTGAATACGCCTTAAGCGCAAGCAGTATTTTCGCTGAAGTGCGCCGCTTTACCTTACTGAGAATCCTAAGGTTATTCTCTAGCAATCCCTCGTCTATAACAAACGCCGGAGTGCTCACTTCTCTAATATCGAATTTCGAAAATCTATTTGTTTCCACGGCAATCCATGCTTATTAAGCATATCCATAAAGGGTTCTGGATCAAGTTGCTCAACATTAAAAACTCCGTTGCCTCTCCAGATGCCTTTAATAATCAACATAGCGCCAATCATTGGCGGAACTCCCGCAGTGTAGGATACTGCTTGAGATTTCACTTCCTTATAGCATTCAGCATGATCACATACATTATAAATAAAGATTTTCTTCCGCTTGCTGTCTTTTACCCCATCAAAAACACATCCTATAACAGTTTTTCCTGTGTAATTTTCACCAAGCGAACCTGGATCAGGCAATAAGGCCTTTAGGAACTTTAGCGGAACAATTTTTTTGCCGTCAAATTCAATTTCATCGATTCTTGTAATTCCAATATTTTGCAGAACTCTTAGATGTGTCAGGTAATTTTCAGAGAAGGTCATCCAAAACCGGATTCTTTCCAAGCCTTTAATATGCTTCACCAATGATTCAAGCTCCTCATGAAACAGCAGATAGCTTTTCTTAACCCCAGCTTCTGGATAATCAAAGTCCACTGAAATTTCCAATGGCTTTGTTTCTATCCATTTGCCTTTCTCCCAGTACTTTCCGTTTTGCGTTATCTCCCTAATGTTAATCTCTGGATTGAAGTTAGTCGCAAAGGCATGCCCATGCTGTCCTGCATTGCAGTCGACAATGTCAATACTCTTAATCTCGTCATAAAGTTTTTTTTGCGCAAAAGCGCAGAAGGCGTTTGTCACGCCTGGGTCAAAGCCGCAGCCTAGCAGCGCCATAATTCCTTTCTCCTTGAAGCGGCCATTATATTCCCATTGCCACTTGTATTCAAACTTGGGAACATCTATAGGCTCATAATTGGCAGTATCGATATAATGAACGCCAGTTTCCAGACATGCATCCATTATTGACAAATCCTGGTACGGCAATGCCACATTTATGACAACATCAGGCTTGACTTTCTTAATCAAGTCAATTGTTTGCAGAACAACATCGGCGTCTAACTCAGCTACATCAATAACTCTATTGGTATTTTCCTTAACATCCTTCTGTATTTTAATGCACTTTTCTATATTTCTGCTGGCAAGAGTTATTTTTGAGAAAACATCTGCAACTTGGGCACACTTATGCGCCACAACATTTCCTACACCGCCAGCCCCAATAATCAAGACACTTCCCATTCTCATCTTTTATTTTATTGAAGGCCTTTAAGAAAATATAATTCTATTTAAATTTTTCTAAGAATATATTCCGGAATGATTCCAAGTTCAATGTATTTTTTTTGGGTGTCTTTTGGCAGGTATTTGAAATCTCGCACCCTTTTTCTGCAGTTTTGGCTGCCGCAAAGGCAATCCATTTCCCAGTCATCCTCATCCATAGTGGTTGAATAGTCCCATGTGATTTCTTCGCCTGTTTTAATATTCTTAACCGCTATTACGTCTACTTTCTTGCCGTTTATCTTAAGCCCCGCGTTTGGATTGCAGGAATGGTTAACAAAATCATCTAGGCCTCCGGGCGGGCCCATGTACAGGTTTTGTCCAATCTGAACATAGCGGTCTTCCACCTCAAAATAGGGAAACGGCAATTGCTGATAGGTATATAAACCTCCATGGAGCTCCATGATTTTTTCATTTTTTTTGAAGTCTTTGTCGGCAAAGATGCCCTTACCGTGTTTTTTTGAATTTTTTAAAATCAATTCAGCCATTTGACACTCATTCTTTGAAATTCTGCTTCACTAGTTAATAATCCAGATTGCTCTGGTTTGCCAAACTTGTTAATATATTTTTCTTTTTAGTAGAATAAAAATCAATTGAGAAATATCAAATTTCGCTCAAAATCATTTTGCGGGGGAAGTCAATTCCTCTTTTAAGGATATGCTTTTCAAATTTCCTGCACTCAAAGGCCCCTATCAAGTGCTGTATGGCCCTCTCCGTCTCAAATTCCTTGCAGGAAAAGATATCCATAAATACATAATCCTGGTCAGGGAAAGTATGGATGCTTATATGGCTTTCTGCAATCATAACAAAACCTGAAATCCCTTCTGTCCCATGTGAAAATTTGTCAAGCCACTTAACTACATATGGCAAAGTCATCTTGGTCATGCCTATTTTCCCAGGCAACTTATTTAGAATATCATACACCAAGGTTACAGACGAAAGTTTCCTTTTGTTGCACCCTGATGCATCGATTGTAACGTGCAATCCAAATTCGCTCATTTTGTAATCACAGTTTAAAAATCACTCTTTTAATTTCTAAATAATTATAAAGGTAGTATTTAAATCTTTTCTTTTTTTAATTTTTAGACGATATTTTTTGAAAAAATGTCTCAAAATTTTTTTAAAAAAATAATAAAAAAATTTCTTTGGAATCTTCGACGATAAAAAAATTAAGTTTTTTCCATTATTTTTCGAATTTTTCTATTTCTATTTTTTAATTTTGCAATGTCAAACTCGCAGAAATAGCAGTATATTTCATTTTCTGTTAAATTTCTCCGGCAGTTTGGGCATTTTGGAATGTTTGCCATGTTAAACCGGCTGAGGAATAAAACTATGCAGGAGCATAAACACCAAGGCAGCGGCAACTATGGAAAAATAAACTGCCTTGTTCCACCTGAATATTTTGCGTCCGTCAAACAGCCAAAATGGGAACATGTTAAACAAAGCGAGCCACGAGTTTATAAAAAACCCTTGGTAACCTATCACTCTAAATAATTTTGATGGTTGCATAAAAACGAATGACAAGAACACCAGAGCCAAGGCCAGATTCACAGCAGGACCAGCCGCAGAAATTTTGCCTGCCTTACTTCTGTCAATGTGCCCAAAAATCATAACGGCGCCTGGCGCAGCAAAAATTATCCCAAAAAATGACATTGCAATCGCAAGCACCAGCATATTATCAAATGACCTAAATTCGGCAGATCGGCCATACATTTGAGCTACAATTTTATGCCCTAACTCATGAAGAAGAAATCCTATGCCGACTGTTAAAGCCGCGATAATGAATTTTAAGTAAAAATCAGAGGAAAAAATAGATGTGGAGAGCGCAATAGCAAATGCTATCGATATTGCAATCCATGCCTTAATAATATCCTTAAGCTCTTCTTCAGAGGTGCTTATACGTCCCAGCATTATCTGCCTTGAGTTGAAATTCATTTTAGAACAATCAGCTGCTGACAAAAAGCCTATGCTTTTCTGCTCCTTCAAGTTCCTGCAAAATCCTTTTGATAATTGCCTTTTCCGGATCTGGCATTAACTTCACCCTTGTTTTCAAGTCCAAGAAACTTTCAAATGGTTTTTCCTCTCTGGTTTCAATTATCTGCCACATATGCTTTTTTCCTAATCCCGGCAGCAGCTCAAGCTGGTGCATTCTTGTGCTTAAAGGCCGCGCCTTATTATAAAATTCTATATACCTTTTTTCATTTTTTCCGACAATATCCTTAATGACAAACTCCAGCTCTGATTTTGCGGTAGCAGTTAATTTATCCACCGATATTTTGCCTACAATATGGTGTATCTTGTCTCTTTTTCCTTCCCCGATATAAACTTCCTCGAAGGGCTGCAGATGTACCCCTTTTTTTGGGACCAGCTCCAAAATTACAAAATGCTCTTTGCCTATGGCTTGCGCTATTGCCGATTTCATGTACATCGGCCTCTCATCATACGGATAGCCATTTGGCAAAAAATCCAGTACAATTGTTGTTTCTTCTTTTGCCCTCTCAGATTTTTCTGTTGATTCCATTTCACAACCCTATTGTTGCATTCACATTATGCAATTCCTTCTTAAGCCTGTCGTTTATTTCAAATTTTTCAAGCGCAATGCCTTTTTCTTCCAATACGCCAAGCAATTTCAGTCTTTCTTTCATTAGATGCGATATTTTTTTACTGATTTCTGTCTTAGCCGTATTATTTTTTTTAAGTTCAGCGAACAAGCTCGCTTCCCTAGCCCAGAGGTAGCCTAAGCACGACATAAGAGTGAATATTCTTACAACCCAGTGTGTAAATACTGGCTCTTTCATTAAATTTATGCTGGCTGCCTTTGGAGGCGGCAGCTTAGCCTCCATATGCTCTAGTATTTCTGACTCCTTTCCCAGTATTGACTCAAAATCTTTAATTTCGGTTATTTCCTTGCCCAAAATCCTTTTTTCTTTGCGGAAATATTCGCCCAGCAATTGCTTATCAAGCACAGCAGCCTCTCGTATGAGTGAATAGGCGGCATATTCCAGCGCTTCCAGCTCAGCTTTTGTTAGATATTTTTGACGCCTGACTTTTAAGTCTTTACTCCTTCCCATTATTTTTGAAAGGTTTAATTCCTCCAAAAACGTTGTTTCGAGGTAGTAGTTTATGCTTCGAAGCCTTGTTATTATTTTCCTGATATGGCTCAGTCTTTTCTTTAGCGCATGAAACGCCGCTTTGCTGAATTTATTTTTGTCTATTGAAAATGTTTCTATGACCAAATAATGCAGTTTATTAATTAAAATTTTCTTTTTTTTCTCAATTGATATGTCGCGTGCCAGCAGTATATCATCTATATTTTCAATTTTTGAGTAATCTCTATTACTGAAGTTTCCTGCTATCTTATTTGACTCTTTCGCCAGCCTCCTGTTTAAGCTGAGATATTTTTGATTTATATCCACCCTCATTTTAGTGCAAATAAATTTTTGTATTTATAAAGATTATTATAAAAGGGGGAAAAATCACTCATTCCCTAAGAACTCGTTAATTGCATCTACTATCTTTCTCATCGATTCATTGCTCAGCGTTATTGTGTAGCCCTGAAGCACAACTTTGAGCTCGTTCAAACTTGCCGGAGTTAAGTCAATAATCTTATGCACATGCTGCTCTTTTAGTCTAGGTATGTTTAGCTTTATTATTTTGTCAAAAAGTTCCCCGCTGTTTTTGAAAACTCCAACCTGGTTTATATAATCCTCTACTTTAGCTGCTCTATAATTTAATTCGTTGTCTCTTTTCTTAATTCTCTCGAGCTCTTTCTTCAGATCGTAAATATTTATCGGGCTTTCTGAAATAATCTGGGTTTCTGCCATTTTAAGCTTTCCTCAGGTGCACAGGATGAACTACCAATGTTTTTTCCTTTCCTAAATCGTTAATTGATACTTTATAGCACCTTCCACTTTTTCCTTTTATAATGCCGGATTTTCCCATAAACCTTGGAAAATACATTCCTTTCTGCACGGCTGGCTCAACGATAAGCTGAACTCGGTCTCCTAACCCAAAAGTCTGAAAGTATCTTGTCATGCTTATCTTGCCCCTGTTTCTTGCTTCCTTTCTGAATTTATACCTTGTTTTTCTCCTGAAGCCGCCTATTCTGGTTACCATTTTAGCATTGATTTGAAACATCGGCTATTATAAAAAGGTTTCTGACAAAAATTTGCATGATTTCAGCAATTAAAACCAAAAAATATAAATAAGCAGTAGTTATTCAGAAGTAAAAACATATTTTGGAGGCGGAAGAAATGGGACTTGATGCAAAGAGGCAAGCAAGTTTAGATAAAATTTTTGGTAAACCAGTCACTGCATCGACTGATACTATGGTAAATCCATCGTTGTTAAATTTACAAAATCCTGCTCTGAAACCAATAATTAATGAATTAAACTTCTTGTTAGGCCCTAATGGGTTAGATCAAGAACAAAAAAAGGGACTTCTTGGAATTCTTGAAGGTCGTGCCACTGAAGCACGGAAATCACGTATTGTTAATGAGGATTACAGTTTTAATCCAGGATTTTTGGGTTTAAAACGTGGATACCATGAAGGTTGCCTTATAAAAACTTTAGGCGAGCTAAGGGATACTTACATGGAAATATATAATAAGCGAACTCAAACTCCACCTGGCACATAAACTTTGTGTATCAATTTTCCATTTACTACCCCAGAATAGAAAGATTTATATATCTGGAAAAAAATTTAATTTTCAATTAAATTTTTTTCAGATTAAAAGGTGATTTTGATGGGATTTTTAAGCAAACTGAAGGAGAAATTGGGAACAGGTTCGAGTTCTGACATGTTTGAGGAATCTGAGCAAGGGTATGTTGAACTCGGAAGCGAAGCTGCACCTAATTCAAAGGCAAAATTGGCCGTAAGGCCTTTTGTGGTTGAAGAGTTTGAGCACATAAAGCCCATTCTTGACGCTTTAAGGGAAGGCCACACAATAGCCTTGATAAACATCAAGCCATTAAAAGACAAAGATTTGATTGAGCTGAAAAGGGCAATTAACAAGCTGAAGAAAACCTGCGATGCGATTGAAGGAGACATTGCCGGATTTGGTGAAAACTGGATTGCGGCTGTGCCAAGCTTTGCCTATATATTCAGGGGCCAAAAGGCTGCTAAGGAAGAAGGCAAGAAAGTTGAGGGTATGGAAGTAACTGAGTACGAGGAATAAACTTATACATGTAATGATGTCTCTTTAGTTGCAAATGCCCAAATATTAATCTGCCATATCGAACCACAAAATATAAAAATACTTTGCTTCTTTATTTTTTTATGACGGAAGAAATGCTAAAAGAAGAGGATTTTGAGCATCAGCCATGCCCTTTATGCTTTCAAAAAACCTTAATTCTCACTGAAAGGGAAACTGAAGTGCCGTATTTCGGCAAAGTTTATCTTTTTTCTATGACGTGCAATAACTGCAAATACCACAAAGCAGATGTGGAGGCGCTCGAGCAGAAAGAGGCAGCAAAATATGAGTTCGAAATCACAAATGAGGAAGATATGAAGGTGAGGGTAGTAAAATCATCCGAGGCCACAGTCAAGCTTCCGCATATTGCAACTATAACACCGGGACCCGCATCCCAAGGGTTTGTAACAAATATAGAAGGAATCCTCAACAGAGTAAAATACCAGATTGAGGCGACAAAGCAAACGGAGGAAGATAAAGAAGACAGGATAAAAGCGAAAAATCTCCTTAAGAAAATAATGAGGATTATATGTGGGCAGGAAAAGCAGAAACTAATCATTGAGGATCCGAGCGGCAACTCTGCAATAATAAGCGATAAAGCTGTTAAAAGTATATTAAAAGTCAAAACCTGAAATTGATTTTTAATTTTTTAGTTAAATTTAAAGCTGAGAGTGATTCAAATATTAAAAATTGGCATCATAGGCGGTTCTGGGCTTGAAGACTCTAAAATTCTGAAAGGCACAGCAGAAATAAACGCAACAACAAAATTCGGGAATCCTTCAAGTCCGCTGACATCCGGAAAAATAAGTAATGTTGATGTTGTGATAATCTCTAGGCACGGGAAAAAACATTCTATAAACCCGACAAATGTTAATTATCGCGCCAATATACTGGCTTTGAAAGAGCTGGGATGCACTCATATAATTGCAACAACTGCCTGCGGCTCATTAAGAGAAGAGATAAAACCAGGCCATTTGGTTTTCTGCGACCAGTTCATTGACAGAACGACAAAAAGAGCCTCAACTTTTCACGACAGCGATAAAGTCTGCCATATTCCGATGGCAGAGCCCTTTTGCCCTAAGCTGAGGGAAATACTCTCAAAAACATCAACCGACATTGGAATGGAGCACCATAAAAAAGGAACAGTAATTACAATAGAAGGACCAAGATTCTCGACTAAAGCAGAAAGCCATCTCTATAGGAACTGGAAAGCCGATGTAATTAATATGAGCACTGTGCCAGAAGTTGTTTTGGCAAGAGAAGCCGGAATATGTTACGCAACTATTGCGATGAGCACTGATTATGACTGCTTTATGGAAGACAGGCCGCAGGTCACAATCGATGAAGTTCTAAAAGTTATGAAACATAATGCCAATAATGTTAAAAGGCTTCTTTTAGAAGTTATACCGAGGATCAACTATGTAGATTGTAAATGCAAAGAAGATGTCAAAACTTCAATAATAGGTGGTTAAGATTATAAAGTTAAAAAATTATTAATTTCGGCAATTCAAGTGTTCTATTCTTGCGGTTTAATAATCACCTTCAATGACTCTTTTGCCTCAGCAACAAGGCTAAACCCTTTTTGAATTTCACTAAATTTTAATCTGTGGGTTATCATGTCTTTGAGATTGACTTTTTTGTTTTTGATTAATTCAATCGATTCCATTAAATCATTTGGTGCTGCGCCATACGATGTCATAATCTTTATCTCATTTCTCCAGAAATCGTTGATTGGAATCTCAAATTTTTCATCAGGCCTTGGCACTGCAAAAAAAAGGATTGTTCCTCCCTTATCGACGCATTGAAGTGCCTGTTTTGCAGCTGATAAAGACCCGCTGCACACTATCACTAAATTTGCCAATCTGTTTTCGTTAAATTGCTTTATTTTTGAAATTATATCTTCCTTTGCGTTAATAACCAAATCTGCTCCAAATTTTTTTGCCAAATTTAATCTGTATTCATTTAAGTCTGCTGCAATTATTTTTTTTATTGCTTTCGATTTTGCGAGCTTTACATGCATTAAGCCGGCAATCCCGCTTCCAAAAACCAGTAAGGTCTGATGCGGTTGAATATCTGCAAGCCTCTGCGCCCTTATTGCAGTTCCAAGCGGTTCTATAAAGGTTCCGTCCTCAAAATCGACATTTTCAGGCAGCTTAAAAGTTCCAAACTCAACGTTTATTCTTGGCACCCTTAAATATTCTGAAAAACCGCCAGGATCGAAATTTGTCTTGTGCAGAGTTTCGCAAGCAGTTTGGTGATTGTTTTGGCAGTAATAGCACGTCATGCAAGGCACGTGATGAGATGCAAAAACCCTGTCGCCAATTTTGAAATTTCTAATGTTTTTTCCAGTTTTTTCCACTATCCCACTTATCTCGTGGCCTAAAACAAGCGGTGCTTTTTTTATCCTATACCATTCCATAACATCGGAGCCGCAAATACCGCTTGCAATTACTTTAACAAGAATTTCATTTTCGTTAATTGCGGGGACTGGGCTTTCTTCAAGGCATACATCATTATTATTGTAGTAAACTGCAACGCGCATGAAAATCAGGAATATAATAGCAAAGGTTATATAAATGTTTTTTATTCAAATGCAAAACTACAGTCCGAATGCATGCTCAAATTCCTTAATCTCCCTTAATTTTTGAACTAGCTCGCATCCTTTGTCAGTGATGATTATATACTCATTTTTATCCTTTTTGACTTTTCTAATAAGGCTTTTTTCAACTAGCTCGTTAAGGTAGCCGACCATCTGGCTATGGGCAAGATTAGATTTGTACATTAAATGGGTTGGTTTTATCTTCCCGCCTTTATCAAGAATTGATGCAAGCATATCACCAATGATGTCTATCCTTGTTCTCTTTCCTGCCATATCTTAACACCATGATAAAAGCAATAAGTAAACTGCTATAACCGACTAACTGAATTAGCTCTCCTATTATATACAAATTGTTGTTTAAATCTATTGAAATATAAAAGATTTGGCTTATGGTTATTGCCCAAAAGCTATACGCAACCAATTTTGTAGAAAAATGCTTCTTGTTTATATATCTTCTTGAATAAGTGTAAGCGACAAGCCCAAGCAATATCAGCAAAGTTAAATGAAATAAATAGTAATGCGGATATGTAAGGTAGGTTGATATGAATATAAGGTATATCAGCAACAAATGATTTGGCATAGACTGCTTTTGATAGGTTGAATAAAGAGCGTAAACTCCAAAAAGCGTGAGGAGATAGTACAGCAAAAAGGATGTGAAGAAGAGAGAATGGGATTGCTTCATATTTTGGTAGACTGCCGTCACCAGCCCAAATTGCTTTGTCTCAATGAATTTGTAGTATATATTTAAATTCATCAAAATTTTAAATAAAAATGAACTCGCCAATAGTATGAATGATGAAGCAAGATACAAGTAATTGCGGTTTTTTTTTATTCTGTAGTATTTTAGGCTGAAGAGGGCAATTAGCAAGAGCACAAATATACTGATTATATCTATTAGGATGTCTTTCCCGTAAAACCATTGTGGACTATAAATTAGCTTTACCACATCGGCCTTGCCAAAATATCTCTTTAAAAAGCTTGTGAAAGATGCTTCTGCAAGTCCTTTCTTTAGTGCTGTTTCACAGAGTATTTAAAAGCCATGAATATCTGAATTCATTAAGAAATCTCATCTTAAACCCCAAGCGCAATCTCCAAGGCTCTTGGGCATTTTATTTTTTAATTTTAAGTGGTTTAGGAGGTGATAAAGACTATAGAAAAATAAAAAAGTTAGAACCCTCTGACTAAAGACCTCAAATGTGGCCCCCCGACAAAATGTTGGGGGTGGTCTTTTTAATAATTCTTTTTTCTTAATCGTTAGTTCTAATCGTTAACTTTAAATATTTGGCTAACAAGCTATTTCTGAGTAAAATGAACTTATCGCTTGTATGCCCATTATGCGGAGCACAATTTGATGAGCAATATCAATATTGCCCCGAGTGCGGCGAGGCGCTGGCAACCGGAGACTAAAAAGGGAGAAGGCATAACAATCTAATTCTCATGCTTTCAGAGAGATTTAAATGGCGGAAAAATCTTTAAAAAAGAGCTTAAAATATTCCATCTTTGATGGCGCAGCATTTGCCGTTATGGAAGGAGCTACAAGTTCTTTTTTGACCCCTTTCGCAGTAGCCTTAAATGCATCTTTGAGCTTGATTGCAGCCATGACTTATGTGCCGCAGCTTTTTGGCGCATTCATACAGCTTTTCACTGCAAAAATTGTGGAAATTGTAAGAGACAGAAGAAAAATACTTGTTGTAAGCTCATTCGTCCATGCAGCATTGTGGATCCCGTTGCTGCTTATACCATACGCAACGCCAAATCAAAAATATTTGCTCGTAGTTTATACATCACTGCAAACAATAGTTGCGCAGCTGATAAATCCCGTTTGGAATTCTTTAATGGGCGACATTGTTCCTGTCTACGAAAGAGGCAGATTTTTTGGATTGCGAAATAGAGTTGCGGGTGCAGTGTCTTTTATCGCTGCTTTGGCGGCAGGGCTGACATTGAATTATTTCTCCCCAAAAAATCCTTTTGCGGGATTTTCTATACTTTTTGCTATTGCGTTCCTCTCGAGGGCATTATCGGGCGTTTTCAGAGCAATGGTGGAAAATCCGCCTCCTGACCTTGAGCACGCAGTCAAATTTTCTCTTGTTGACTTTGTGAAAAGGATGGACAAAACAAATTATGGCAGGTTTGTAACCTATATAACCTTCTTTAAGTTTGCAGTCTACATATCCTCGCCATTTTTCGCAGTTTACATGCTAAGGGACCTAAACTTGAGCTATTTGCGCTACACTGTCATCATATCAGCAGAGTTGATAGCAAGCTTTTTTGCAATGGGCGTATGGGGCAAGCTCATAGATGAAAAAGGAACAAAATTTGTACTGTACATTGGGGGTATGCTGACTCCATTTGTACCATTGCTATGGCTTTTTTCAAGCAATCTAAAGGGGGACTTTCAATTTTATTACTTGATATTGCTTGAAGGGCTTGCGGGCATAGCATGGGCAGGCTTTAACCTAAGCTCGTCAAACTTCATATTTGATGCAGTCAAGCCGGAAAACAGGGTAAGATGCATTGCCTATTTCAAATTCTTTGAGGGAACAGCCATCTTTCTGGGTGCCGCTGCCGGTGGATTTATATTGAGTGTAATACCTTCATGGATTTTCTTGTCAGGCATCCCCTTTGTATTTTTGATATCGGGTTTATTAAGGCTTGCTATTTCATTGATTATGCTTCCCACTTTAAAAGAAGCAAGGCTTATAGAGCTAGACATAGGCCATAGCTTCTTTAAGAAATACCTTACAATAAGGCCAAGCGAGGGCATTATATTTGAAGTAATTGGCAAATACAGGAAAATCAAAGAAAAGGTCAAGGAAACAAGCAAATATTTGACGTTCAAAAAGGAGAGAATTATAGACGGCAGCGAAAAGGGGAGATATAACAAAAATTTAATGCGATTCATAGACAAAAACATCTCCCCGAAAAGAAAAGAGCACGATATTACAGATATGCACGAGATTGAGCACATAACTGAAGAAATTGAAAGAGGCAAGGTTAAGAAATAGAATTTGCCATATCCATCTGAATTTAAAACCAAAAATTATTTATAATTATAAAATAAACGCCGTGGATTAGATTAAAAATGCCCCTAACTTCATTATATACCTGCTTTCGGTGCAAAAAAGAATTTAATTTCGACAATATAAGGTACGATGAAAACAATAAGCTTATTTGCGTCGATTGTCTTGAGAAACAGAAAAAAATTGAGCATAAAGAAAAATTAAGCCTGGAAAAGACTGAAAAGGGCGAAGCAACAAAATTCATTTGTATAAGCTGCCGCTTTAAATTCTCGGTAAGAAAAGGAAGCCCAAAAACAATTAAATGCCCATATTGCGGCAAAACAAGGTTGATGCTGGTCAAAAAGTATAAAGACGAGGATGATTTGATAAAGGATTCTATGGACTCAAGGTTTGATCACTGAATGCGAAATCTAAGTGAATATTTTTCTTTTACTACTTCTTAATGAACTACCTTCCATTTATAAACTCTGTTGGAATCTTTCCATATGGAAGAATATTGACTTTTTGCCAAATCTTGTAAAGTATACCAGTATACAAAATAGTAATATTTATATACTAGTTAATATATTGAGAATACTCCAATTTTTAAAATAGTTAAACAATTGTAATTAGAGGTGAATAAGAATGGCAATGGATTTTGTAATTGAAAGTGCACTAAAACAAAGCGTTGCACAAAATGAAGATTTGCGAGTAGGCCAGGCTAATATTAAAGTTATTGGCTGCGGCGGGGCCGGCAGCAACATGGTGAGTTGGCTTTACAGAAAGGGCATCAGAGGAGCTGAGATTATTGCATGCAATACAGATAAGCAGCATTTGGAGATTACAGAATCTGACAAAAGGTTTCTCATTGGAAAAGAGCTTACAAGAGGGCTTGGCTGCGGCGGATTTCCAGACAAAGGCAACAAGGCAGCGCAAGAAAACATTCAAGAAATTAAAGAGGTTCTAAAGGGATCGGACATGGTCTTTGTATGCGCAGGCATGGGAGGCGGAACAGGAACAGGCGCAGCGCCCGTTGTCGGGCAAGTGGCAAAAGACTCAGGCGCAATCGTTATTGGAACAGTCACAATGCCGTTTAAGATTGAAAGAGCAAGGATTGACAAGGCAGAGTTTGGATTGCAGCAGCTTAGACAAACCTCTGACACCGTTATTGTAATTGATAATAACAGGCTGGTTAACATTGCAGGCAATCTTCCAGTTCAACAGGCATTTGCAGTTGCCAATGAGCTAGTTGCAACAATGATTAGGGGAATTGTCGAAACAATTGCAGTACCTTCATTGGTTAACTTGGATTATGCGGACGTAAAGGCTATAATGCAGGATGGCGGAGTTGCAGCAATCGGAGTTGGTGTGAGCGACACAACTAATCGGGTAGAAGAAGCTGTGAAAGGAGCCTTAAGCAACCCATTATTGGAGATAAGCTACAAAGGTGCAACTGGCGCGTTAATCCATGTCGAAGGCGGCCCAGATATGACTCTTGATGAAGTCAACAGGATTGGCGAGATAGTTGTCGAGAACCTTGACCAAGATGCAAATGTCATCTGGGGCGCAAGAGTCTCAGAATCCATGAAAGGAAAGATTGCGGTGATGACAATTATCACAGGGGTTAACAGCCCATGGATACTTGGCAAATCAGACAGAAAGTCAAGAGTGCTTGAAGCCAAAAGAATAAGCGATGAGCTTGGAATTGATTACTTCACGGATTAAAATTTTTTTATTTTTTTCAGTTTTTTAAATTTCAAGATAAAATATGAAATGGTCTAATCCCCTGACGAGAAACAGAGTATGTTTATATTGCGGTAAAGAAATAGCAAAAGGCGAGTTCATAGCCGCAATGGGAGAATGTGTTGGGTCGCTCAGTTTATACGTCAATTATTGGTGGATTGCCTTCAACCATTGGAAACTCATCAAGAACCCCTCAATTTATTGCAAATCATGTTTTGACAAACAATTTAAAAAAATTAAATAAAAAATTTTCAAAATCAAAAAAAGAATATTCGCTGTTGACATCAGTGCCATCGAAGATGGCACAATTTTTGATGAAACTTTTTCGCAAAAAGTTTCTCGGTGTCAACGGACGAAACCGTTGAGGTGATTACTATGCCAGTCGATGAAGAGAAAATAGTAAAAAAAATGGTTGCTGAAATAGCAGACTCAAATGAGAAGTTTATGAGCCAGTCTTCCCAGGATATGGAGAATTTCAAAAGGATTGTGCCAGTTCTTCTTGAGAAGGGGATAGATAACGTAAACCTTACAATGTTTGATGAAGGCACGAAATCAAAACTGCTGAATGCATTGGGAGAAGAATACATCAGGAGAGGAAATATGAATGACTCAGTAAAAGCCTTTATTCTTGCTGGAAATCGCCAAAGGCTGGTTGAGGTGGGAGAGCATTATGAGGAAGTTGGCCTATTTGCAAATGCAATTGACACTTACAGACTTGCAGATGCGCATGAGCAATTATTAATAATTGGAAAGAAGTGCCTGGAAAATGGGCATTTTGCCGACGCGATAAAGGCATTCAGGCTTTGCAATGATGTTGAAAACCTTACAAAAGTCGGCGATGAGTGCTTCCAAAAGGGTAAATGGGATTATGCAATTGAAATTTTCAGCGCTATAAGCAGTTTGCACAAGTTAGTCGAGATTGGAGATAAATGCCTGAGAGAAAGGCAAATTGGCTATGCGGCAAAGGCATATGAGCTCGCCCACGATAAGGATAAGCTAAGCGCTCTGGGAGATGTATGCCTAAGAGAAGGATTGCTTGCAACTGCGCTTAAGGCATATTCATTGGCTGGAAACGAGATGATGGTCACTTTTATAAGAGAGAACTTTGGCAACAAATTGTCAAGCTTTTAGATAATTTTTTTATATTTAAAAATGGTTAGAGATAAGTATAAAAGAAAATATAACAATCGAAAATCCCCATTAAATAAAATTCAATAAACTAACAAGGATAAATTAAACAAATAAGCGAGAGCGGCTTTTTTCGGCAAAAGTGCTGAAAGTAATCCGCTTCAACGACAAAATTCGTTGACGCTTTAATCAAGTGGGATTTCACTTCGTTCAATCCCACGAATTGAATAAATAGGCGAGGCGAGAGAAGTGGCAAAACAGCGAGCCGAGCACTAAAATTTGCCAAAGGCAGATTTAAGATTTAAAATAAGATAATAACGAGTTTGATAAAAATGGAACAGCAGCTTGATGCCTTCACCCAGAAAAGATTTGAGCTAATGATAGAAATGGCATCAAAGAAATTGCAGCAGGAAATGGTGGTCTTAAAAGAAAATATAGTCTCATTAAATAGTGAAATTGGCTCGCTTAAAAGACAAATTTCAAGAATCCAATTTCAGCCTCAGGAGCATGTCGCAGTTCAAAAAACCCTTATTGAGCCTCAAAGCAAAGAGGCACAACTGCAGCCAAGGAAAGAGGTTGAGATAATCGACTGCAGAGCGGATCATGAGAAAAAAGGGGAATTCAAAAGCGGAACTGCAAAGAATACTGAGCCAATAAGGCCAAGGTACGGAAATTACGAGCCTGATGATGTCAGCATTGACAAATTCTTTTATTTTGGAAGGAAATAAGCTATGAAATAATTAAGTCATGATCTTTAATTCAGATAAACCCTTTTTAATCTCTGTATGCTTGAGAGTCCATAGTTTTCTTCTGAGTTGGTTAAATCCTTATTTGCCCAATGTTTAAAATATCTTTGAGCAGAATCCCAATTTATTCCATCACCTAAACTATCTAAGGTTCCCAAGGTTTTAATTCTATGTTTGTGTATGTATGATTCATCACCTAAAAAAACTCCGAATGGGATGCCTGCAAACTCTTTTCTCCCATTTGCTCTAGTAAGTATTAATGGAAAATTATCATCAATAATTATGGGACCTTCATGTAATTGCCTACTTATTCGAGCTTCAAAATCTCCCAAATACATCCATATCGGATATATATGCGTGCGATATCCTTCCCAGCAAGTATATACATCAATATCACTTTCTTCGGTGAATCTTCTATTTAGAATTGAACCAAAAACAAGCGCACCCCGGAAACTAAAATCTGGATTTTCATGCATTAATTTTGAAATAGTATCATCCAAACTATTTAAGAGCCCTATCCTCTCTTTTAACTGTTGTTCTTTTACGACTTGTTCTTCTAATAGAATTTTAATACTTTCAATGACTGTCATACACTTTATTTTTAAGTTCACATTTATAAATATTTGTCATATTAATTTATGTTGTTCAATTTCATAATTAGTTCACACTTTAAGAATTAATCAAGATTTCTGTGCT
>JBBSVT010000018.1:0-17251 GCA_038046685.1 Nanobdellota archaeon | reverse complement strand
CTACTCGCCAAAAATTTCTGCGGATTTGAATGTCTATTTGCTTAATCCTTGAAATTTTTGTCTCCCCGAACGCCAGTGGTGGAATTTTGTAATTGACTACTGAAGAGAAACAAAATATTTATAAACTATGCCATATTTCCTATACCAAAATGAATTCACTACCAGAAACGCAATCTACCCAAAGTCAAAAAATGGGTAATGTTGAAACTGTAGTATTGGAAATATTACATCACACTGGTTCTAATAAGGGAGTAGTGGAACTTCCTAAATTGTTAGGTCTTCAGGGACTGAAAAATCCGGATGTCGTAGCAACTGCTGCAGAAGCATTTGGTAGATTGTCCGGAAGATTGGAAACAGAAGTTGAAGATTTAAGAACTGTTTATGCGCATTTAAAGAAATTACGAGAATTAGCAACTCAAAAGGGCTATGCTGATGTTCTAGAACTTTTAGACCAAAATTTGCATTATGATAGGGGTTATTAGTTAGAAGGGCTATGATTCTTTACGTATAATTCCAAGACTTCGCATAATGCTGTTACATTATATAGCTCATTTCATTCAACCTAACTTTTTAAAAATAATCTTATCCTTCCCTATAAACCCTTGGCTCTGGAGTAATTCTGTCAAAAATCTCGATAATCCACCAATAGAGTGGGAAAAAAAGGAGTATTGCAGCCATTGTATAAAAATTGAATTTGATAACATTGTAGATTACTGGTGTAAACATCAACAAAACATAAGTAATCCATCTAATTCTGCCTATGTAGAAGATTATTCTATTGATTTTGATGCCAGCCACGATAACGAAAACACCATAAATAAGAACAGCAACTGCGAGCATGAACTTCAAAAAAACACCAAATGTGAGCTGAATAATGCCTTCTTCATACAATCTGTATAGGTATCTTGTCCAATCGAGTGCTGCTAGAATTGGTATTACTCCATTTGTTACTGCATTCCCAAAGGTTGTGCCATGCTTTTCAACAAAAAACTCTGTAAAGAACCAGTTAATCCATATGGGAACAATAATCCACAACATTTCCGGCTCTTGAAAAGGGGCTACAAAAATAGAGAGCCAATGCAAGAAAATGTTCCACAAATACAGCAACAAAGACCCTAAAATGCCCATAAAACTGATGTATATCACCTCTTTACTGGGATTATTTTGCAAGGAATATAAAAATATGTTGGAAGTTTTGATGCACTTGCTTTTTTTTGTGAAAATGCTCCATTAACGAAATCAAAAACAAAAATAATCCTTCCACCAACCAAACCCCCACCCAAATCTGTTTAACTACTTTATCGTAACGAAAATAGAAAGGTTTAAATATAAGTTATGTTATTCCTTTGAGAGATTTTGATGGGGATAATATCAAAAATTGCTAATTCAAAATTAGGTAGAGTAGGAGTAATTGCATCAGGTACTGGAGCAGTATTTGTACCAACTTCTGAAATGTTAAATCCACCCGCAGTACATGCACAAGTGATTGTTTACTATCCGGAAGTAGATTTTCTGTTTCAAAAGAATTTCTTTGATAAATACGACCCTCAAAAAACTGGAAGAGTTCCATGGAATCACTACTGGAGAATTGAAAAAGATAGTCTAGAGAAATCACTGGAAGGCCTTCGAGATAGAGATAAGGGATTTCACATTGGAATACTTGAAAGAAGGGCACGCGAAGCTTTTGATACTTATGATAAAAATAAGGATGGTATTATGACTGTAGAAGATTACAAAGAATAAAATTACACAGTTCGCATAATTCTCTAAATCTTACAAATCAAAGCCATTATTTCTCCTTTCGTGTTATATATGCTGTGATATCCCCTGCTTAAAACTTTTAATTAAAAATAAAAAGAATTAGCTGAATTCGCGGGATTCTAAAATCCAAATTCTTCCAAGCTAAGTTGCAATATATTCTCTTTTGTCTGCAGAGTCTTGAAATCCGGATCAAGTCTAAGATATGGTTTTGAATTGAGATATCTTTTAATGATTGGCACACCCTTTTCGATGAGAGATGTTACATAGTTGCCTGCTAATTGCTCTGAAATGCCAAGCCTTAATGCTATATCGCCATATGTAAGGCTTCCTTTTTCTTCCTCAAGGGTATAAATCACTAAAAACACTTGTTGTTCTGTCCTATTCAACCTCCTTACCTCAAAATTGCCGCTTTTTTGGATTAAACTGCCTGAGTTTGATTCCATGCATAATTGGATTTGATCAACTCTTTCGCTTATTCTGTCTAGCTTGGTTTCGATCTCACAAATATACTCATAATTTGCAGCAATTTCATTTGTGTTCTCATTTATCGCCTGCAAATGTTCCTCCAAATCGTGCTTTATTTTTAGAATCTCAGCCTTAAAATTCCTGCTGAATTTTCCTAAGTTTAGACTGCTTCCTCTAAGAAAAAATTTTCCAAAAATCTTAATCACCCCCAAATAATGTGTGTGACATAGCACATGTGAAAGTTAGCTTTCTCCCACTTTGCTACACGAACTCACGCACAACTAACTTTGTGCAAAAAGTGGTAGTTTATATAGATTTCTATTCTGCTAAATGTGCTTTAGCGCCCTTGCTAAGTAATGTTTTTCCTTCCCCTGTCTTATAACTCCTACTTCATCTAATTCCTCAACCTCCTCCAATAATCGGTAGAACGAGCTTTTGGAGCAAAAATTCTGCTCGTCGACAACCATATCTTTAAGCTGCGTAGCTGAAATCTTGCCATATTTTTTAATATACGAAAGTATCATTCCCTTTACATATTCCTTTGAGTTTCTTGTAAGCCGTTTCATTATTTTTTCCTTTATCGAAACCTTTTTCTGTTCTAATTTTTCAAGTCTTTTTTCAATGTGAGAAATGCCAGCCTGCAGCTCTTGTGATGCTAAAGGTGTTGGGTGTGCTGCGAAACTTTCTAAGCTTACTTGCTGATTTCTTGCCAACTCGTCTATTTTATCGTTTAATCCCCTTATTTTAGTCATTATACTTTCAAAAGAATAATAATCGTCAATTATTCTCTTTATATCTTCTCTGGTTTTAGGGATGTAAGATACTTCGAACTGAAGCTTCTTCAGCATTTGCTCCTGTTCAACAATTTTTTTATAAAAGTAGTTAAGCCATTGAAAAATATGAGTTGTGTCTCGTTTAACATTAGCAAACGACTTTTTAAGGAGATCATTCATCTGCATCAATTTCTTTTCATTATCTCTGTCTTTTTTCCAAAACATATTTGGAGACTGTTAATCCCAATTATTTAAATCTTTTCTTTTTTGGGAAAATTATGGGACTAAAATAAGACTTTATTGGGAATGATTATAGTCGATAAATTTTATATTTTGAGATTTAAATAGGACAATATTGGGAATTAAATGGGACTGTATTAAAAGATTATTTTTAAAATTAAATTGAAGGAATAATGTTTTTGAAATATTGAGTCTTATTAATCTAAGCTCAGTTTCAATGACTTTTGATTTAAAAAAGCAAATCTTAGGAAAGTTAAATAAAGCCAATTTAAATTCATTTTATGCCTAGTAGAGTGGAAAATAATTGAGTATGGGAAGTTTTAATTGAGTATGGAAGGTTGTAATTGAGTACCTGTTCAATTATTTGCTATATTGAAAACAATAATTGAATATGTTTACTCATGGAAAGTGAGGATTAAAAATGAGAATAATTGGCTCAAAATCAATGCTTGCAGTTGCGTTGTCACGCTTGGAAGGCTTTCATAAACCAAGATTGAAGCAGGAACAGTATTTAATGGATAGTGAGATTGGGGCATCTGTACTTTGGAATGCATATTTACTTGGGGATATTAGTGGCAGGGTAATTGCCGACCTAGGGTGTGGTACTGGGATTCTCGGCATAGGAGCATTGCTTCTCGGTGCTGAGAGTGTTTATTTTGTGGATTCTGATAAAGATGCTTTGACGATAACCAAAAACAATATTTCAAAGGTGAAAAGTGAGGGTTTCAAACTGGGGCACGCTGAGTTTAAATGTCAAGATGTGGGCAAGCTCAAAATTAAGCCGGAGATAGTGCTCCAAAACCCCCCTTTTGGTACGAAGGTTAGGCACATGGATATAAATTTCCTGGAAAAAGCATTGAAGATGGCAAATGTCGTATACTCTTTCCATAAAAGTGAGACTAAGGGATATTTGAGCAGTTTTTCCGCCAAAAATGGCTTTGAAATCACCCATCTTTGGGACTTTAAGTTTCCAATAAAAGCCACATTCGACTTTCATCGACGACGAATTCATAGGATTAATGTAAGCTGCCTTAGACTTTGCAGATTACCATAGTTTTATCATTGACGGGACAATGGGTATATTGCCAGAGAGCAGCAAAAAATTTTTAAATAAAGTGCAGTTTCAATTAGCAGATAAGATGGAAATAAAAATTCTCGACGATAAAAAAAACAAGCTGATAATAGAAGTGAAAAGTGCCGACCACACACTGTGCAATGCTATAAAAACAGAGCTTTGGAATGATAAGCATGTCAAAATTGCGACATACAGCGTTAGGCATCCTCAAATAAGTGCCCCCCAAATAATAGTGGAAACTGATGGAGAAGTGAGTCCAAGAAATGCTCTGATTAATTCTGTTCAGCGCCTTCAGAAGAGCAATGGAAAATTCAGGAAAGAGCTAGTTAAGGAAGTAAAATAACTTTATCTTGTTATTACTCGCTATAGTTCGTCTAATTTCATTTTTATATATGAAATTAAATGAAAAATCCACCAAAAAGCTTATTAACCCATAGTGCCTAACTTTTAAGATAATTGCTTTTATACACTACTTTTAAAATGTTTTTCCGAGTTAAAAAAATAAAAGGAAAGGAGTATGCATATATTGTTGAGAATGACTGGCAAAGCAGAGGCCCAAGGCAAAAAGTTAAGGGTTATGCGGGAAGAGTTTACAGATTTATTGTAGGAAATAATGTTAATTTTTCAGAATATATTAAAATTGAAAACATTCAAAATTATATTGAAAAAAATCCAAAAAATAGAATAATCCAAGACCTGGTTGAATGGGAGTTATTTAGATTTGGCATAAACAAGGAAGAGTTCCTAATAGATTTGAATGAGATAAAACTCCAAAGGCATAGAAGAAATGTTGTTTTACTGCTTAATGATGGTTTTATGTGTAACAGCACTTTAAAAGACTTGTTATATTTTAAGCCTGAAGGTGACGAGCAGACTGATGGTTATCGCCTTGCTAAAGCATTTGTTGATGCCGGCATCAAGGTGCCTCAAGAAGTTTTTATCGGAATATTTGGCAAATTGTATAAATCCAAATTTATTTAAAGCCCTAGAATTCTCTTATCACTTATGGCTTCTAAAGTTCCGAAACATATAGCCTTGGTGCTAGACGGTAATCGCCGCTACGCAAAAAAACTGGGCTTGCAGCCATGGAAAGGGCATGAATATGGCTCCAAGAAACTTGAGGAGCTTTTTCGCTGGTGCATTGAGCTTGGGATAAGGGAGCTGACTCTTTACTGCTTCTCAACTGAAAATTTCAAAAGAGCAAAAAAAGAGGTTAATTACTTGTTTAACTTGTTTTGGAAACAGTTTAATAAAATGAAATCTAAGCAAGGCGTGTTTAATGATAAGGTAAGGGTCAAGGTAATAGGAAGAATTAATATGTTTTCTAGTAGAATGAGGGACGCGATGCAAGAAGCAATAGAAAAAACAAAAAAGAATAAGACTCTTGTGGTTAACTTTGCTCTTGCGTATGGGGGAAGACAGGAGATAACAGATGCAGTAAGGAAAATCGCTCAAGAAGTTGAAAGAGGAAGATTGAAATCAACAATGGTCAATGAAAAGCTAATAGCAAACAATCTCAGCCTTAGAAATTGCCCGGATATAGTTATAAGGCCAGGTGGTGAAGTAAGAACCTCAAATTTTTTGGCCTGGCAGAGTGTATACAGCGAATGGTTTTTCATAAAAAAACTATGGCCAGAATTCACTAAAAAGGACTTGATAATGTGCTTGGGCGAATTTCATGAAAGGGAAAGAAGATTCGGCAGATAAAAACAAAAGTTATAAAAATATCATAAATGTTAAGTCAGAGGGTGTTTTGATGGATCCTTATGAAAGGTTTAATGAGTCATTAAAGAGTGCTGCAGAGGAATTCAAAGGCATTGATAAAAAAGAGGTAATAAGGGTAATAAGCCATTTAGACGCTGATGGCGTGAGCGCATGCTCTCTCTTGATTAAATTGCTAAACAATGAGAATAGGAAATATTCAATCTCGATAGTCCAGCAGTTAAACAAGGGAGTGATAAGCCAGATTGCCTCAGAGTCCTATAATTGCTTCATTTTTGCAGATATTGGCTCCAGCGTTATTAGCGAAATCAGGGGAATGCTCACTGGCAAAAAAGTGTTTGTTCTTGACCATCATAGCGTTGAGCCAATGCATGATTTTGGAAACATAATAGTAATAAATCCGCATATCTATGGTATTGATGGCGGCAAAGAAATAAGCGGAGCTGGGGTTGTCTTCAAGTTTGCCTGCTATGTTGATAAAAGCATTGAAGAGTTGGCACATATCGCGATTGTAGGGGCTATAGGAGACCTGCAAGAGCAGAATGGCTTTTTGCGCCTAAATGACGAGATTCTTAAGATAGCGATTAAAAAAAATAAGATTAAGGTAGTGAAAGGGCTCAGGATTTTTGGCTCGCAAACAAAGCCGCTGTACAAAGCACTTGAGTACTGCACAGACCCTTACATCCCAGGAGTTAGCGGCTCAGAATCAGGTGCTATTCAATTTCTTTATCAGATAGGCATTGAGCCAAAAAACGGTTCTGAATGGAAAAAAATAGTGCACTTAGATGAAGAGGAAATGAAAAAGCTAATCACGGGCATTATAATGAAAAGATTGAACGAGGCTAAGCCAGACGATGTGCTTGGAAATATCTATATTCTGCCTCATGAGGAAGAGGAAAGCCCAACAAGAGACGCAAAAGAGTTTGCAACTCTGCTTAATGCCTGCGGCAGGCTTGGAAGAGCTTCTTTTGGAATCGGAGCTTGCCTGGGCGACAAAAAGATAAGGCAACAGGCAATAAGAAGCTTAAACGATTACAGAAAAGAGATTGTAAGTGCTTTAAACTGGTACAATGAGAATAAGTTTAGTGATGATATTTTTTGGGGCAAGGGCTTTGTCATTATAAATGCAAAAGCTAATGTAATGTCCACTATGATAGGAACCTTGGCCTCTATTCTGTCAAAGTCAAATTTGATGACCAATAATAATTTTATCCTCTCAATGGCGCAGGTGCTTGACGGCAGCACAAAGGCTTCATTAAGAACTACAAACAGGATAGGCAATGGAGTTGACTTAAAGAAGATAATTGAAGAGGTAATTGACGGCATTGGCAACTCTGAATCAGGGGGCCATCAAAATGCAGCAGGAGCTGTTATTCCGACAGAAAAGGAAACAATATTTGTAGAGGCTGCAAAGGAAGTTCTTGGGAAATATTCAATGGAAGAGAAGATTGAATGAATTAAAAATTTGATTGAAAGTTGGGGTTTTTTAATGAATTGTGATTTTATTTGTTGATAACCCAGTAACTAAATTACCTCAAACTCCAAACATTAGGGTCCAGTGCTTCTGCTTTGGCATAATCACCTTGAGAGCCTTCTTCATCTCCCATTTCGGCTTTTACGTCGCCCCTATAGGTATAGTAAAGTGCGTTGTTTGGCTCTAGCTCTATAGCTTTGTTGTTATCTTCTAATGCACCTTGTAGATTTCTCAGTGGTCCAAACCTAATGGCACCTCTCAAAACAAGGGCAGTTACGTAATTGGGATTTATTTTCAATGCACTATCCAAATCTTTAATTGCATTCTCATAATCCTTTTTATCCATTAGTATTTGTGCCCTGAAAGTGTGAGCAACTTCATTAGGTTTTATTTGTATTGATTTATCAAAATCCTTAATAGCCCCTGCAGAATCTTTGTAAATTGTTAATTTCACAATACCCCTGTAAGCGTATGCTAACTCATTGTTCGGGTCAACTTCTGTTGCTTTTGTGTAATCAGCCTCAGCCCCTTTAAAATCATTTTTTGAAAATTTAAAATCTGCTCGGTAGATGTATGCTTTTGCTGAATTGGGATTTATTTCTAAAACTTTATTCATATCCTCAATCGCTCCATTTACGTTTTTCAACTCAACCTTTAAATCTGCCCTAGAGAAATACAAAGAAAGGTTTTTTGGAGATAGTTCTATAGATTTATCATAATCTTTAAGGGTTCCTGTCAAATCCTTTTTGCCATATTTAAACAATGCCCTTAGTGCATAAACAGCCGGATTTTCAGGTTGCATTTTGACTAGCTCGTCAATATCCTTTATTGCATCATCAAATCTGCTAAGGTTATATTTTGCTAATGCCCGATAATAAAACGCAACCTCATTTTTTGGGTCTTGAGCTATAACCTTATCAAAATCTTCAATGGCTTTCTTTAGAGCACCATGCTCATAATTAACTAAACCAGCTGTCAGATAAGTTGTTGTCAAAGTAGAGGCATTTTCAATTCTCGCAATTTTAACAAGTTCAGTTCTGTTTTCCGGATTAGGTTTGTAAATCTCAATAAGATAGGTATCTTCTGCAGGGGGTACTTTAGATTCAGAACACCCAATTAGAAAAATAGAAAAAACAAGCAATAACATTGATATTTTTTTCATAAAATAATGTGTGTTTCTCACTTTATTTAAATCTTGTTCAATTAAAACAAAAAGCTTTGTCTAATGCCCAACGAAATTCCACTATCGAACCCCTTTCTCTTTTTTTAACCTTCGTCTAATCTGAGAGATTACGCAAATTTTTTTCTAAATAAATTGATTTCTGGCACTCTAAGAACTAGCAAGCGGTGAGAAATTCACCTCAACAGGAATGTCCAATTTGACGTCTTTAAGGTCTTTAGTTCGTTTCTTAAAGCCAAGAATGCCAATGCTTTTCACTTCATCTGATTTTTCGTCTTTTCTGATAAATACTCCTTGACCTAACTCAGTAGCAATGCATTTTGATGGTTTCCCTATCGAAATTTCCAAAAAATCCCCTTCCTCGTCATAATAGACTTGCATTGGTCCTTTCATTTTATGTTTTTCACATAATAAGCTGTGATTATAAAGCCATGCTCATTTAAATTCTTCATGAATATCTATTTGCGCTGTATCCAGCCGCTAGATTAGTTACAGAATTTAATTGTTTTTGGATTTCTAAATCATCTTCACTGCCATAAGAAATGAGATATTTGTCCAAATCTCTTATTACTCTGTTGTCAAATTCATTATTTGGCTGGCCATTTAAATAAAATTTCAATCTATTTTCTTTGTCATTGCAGTAATTTTTGCTATCAAGTGTAACGCAATTGCTGTTAAAATCTATTCCGACAGACTTAAGCATATGCCCAATTGTCAGACCAGAGGCATGTGTATGGATAACATCTCCAATACCTTCTTCAAAATGTATAAAGCTGTTTTTAAGCTGGTATTTTTTCTGAGAAAAATCAACCACGTTGCCATTTATATAAACTTTAACGTCTGCATGCAAATGAGCAGAGCTTAGTAAATCCACTCCTGTCAATAAATGCAATTGATTATTGTTTTTTTGTAATTGGTTTAACTGGTTTATTAAAGCGCCCTTTGAAATCCATTGCCATAAAAACATTACTGTTAATGCCAAAACCGCAGCAGATAGAATCATGTCTTTTTTTTTCATTTCTAGATCAATTTAAAATATTTTATTAAATTTGCTGTCGAGTTTGCTGCGGTGTTTGTTGCTGTGCTTTTACAATTTGGTTTGCTGCCAAATCCTTATAAGTTCCGAGAATTTGGACGCTTCTAAAAACATATGAGCCATCATTTTCAGCTGAAAAGAACTGCCTTAACACCACTCTTGAAGGATACACATTTATTTCATCTGAGATTATAACTGTGGGCACTTTTGAAATATTGTATCTGGCAATTAATTCTTTTCCTCTTGCGTCGCTTATGTCAATTGACTCTTCTTTGTCTAGCGTTACAGCAAAGCTTTGCGGGTTTGTTAGTATTTGCCTGTGCTGATTCACATCATAGCACTCTGTACAACTGTTATCTGTCAAGTAAATTACATTTACAAGGCCTCTCAATTTGTCCGATGTCAGATTCATAAAAGGCGGGTTTACCAGCCTTAATACATATGAACCATCGCTTTCCTTGCTTCCTACTTGGGGCCATGCCTGCTGTATTAAACTATAGAGCCCAGCATCTTCTGACAGGATTAATGCTGGCACAAAATCGATTTTGTATTTCTCTATAAGCTGTTTGCCTTCATCGCTATTTGGCTCAACGATTTTCTCGCTGTAAATATTAACTCCTGCAACTTTGATTTGGTTTACTAAAGGAGTCAAATCACTGCATTTTTCACATGACTTATCTTTGAGATTATATAATGTCACCCTTCCCTCAATTCTGCCAGTTGCAGCATCAGTGTATGGAGGCGTAGGCATAGCCAGCAGCAAAACATCTTCTTTTTTCTCCAATCCCTGAATACTAAGCTTTTCAATCTCTCCTGTAACGATAAGAGTTGGAACTTTTTCTATTTTGTATTTGGCAATTAGCTCCTTGCCTTCACTTGAATCAAACTCAAATATTGTTTGTCCTGTAATTTCTGTATTCTGGGTCTTTAGATAGCTTGCAACAGTCGATGTGTCAAAACAGTCTGCGCACTTTGAATTCTTGATTATTATAAGTCCTATTTTTGCAGGCTTTGCTTTTTCCTTGGACATCTCTATATTTTTTCTTATTTCATTGTTTAAGCTAATGGTCATAATTAAATTGATTACTGCAATAAATCCGAGAAGGAGGGCTACTCCAATAAAAATATTTTCAAAATTAATTTTTTTAAAAAGATTTTTTCCAAAAACGCTCTTTTTTTCAGGATCCATTTAGACCTCCACTTAAAGCGAAGTTTATTGCTTACACTCTGTCAATGCAGTTAATTTTTCGAATGACTGGACATTTTCATGCCATGCGCCATTGATAACCCATGTCGGGGTTTTCTTAATGCCGGGTAAATCCTTAAACTCATGATAATTGATGTACTTGAAAGACCTCCCAAACATTCCTTTTTGAGCTTGAGTAAATTTGCACCAATCCATTGCGCCGTACATAACAGCGCCTTTTTCACTTAGGCATTTTGCAAAATTATCATAAGGGCCCGGTTTATTGATTGAATAAACAGAATATGCTGCAGTTGCCAAAACTAAAACCAAAACTGCAAATGCCATAGCATAATATTTTGATTTAGTTGACTTATGGTGCTGCTCTTGTATTTGGTTTTTATGCTCAATCCTTTGCTCATATTCCTTTTGGGCTTCGTGGCTTTCCTGCCTTAGTTTATCCAGCCTAAGCTTGCGTTTCTCTCTTTTTGTAAGTTCCATTTTTCCAAATGCAAAGGATGAATTAATCTAACCACAACTGCAAGAATTTACAAGGCAGAATCTCTTAATTCTAAAGCCTCTACTGGCGTGCTTTCATAACCTGTGCTGGGTGCCACTCCGCATCCGCCGCCAACATATTGCTGCTGCTGTGGCTGATCATATGTTGAATAGCCACCTGTATCGGACCTGCTGCAGCCAATTAAAAAAACACTAGCCAATAAAACTACCAACACCATTATTTTCATGTTCATTTTTACCACCCGTAGCCAATCCAGATTAACATCCGCCTACCATTGAAGGCAGATCCTGTATGTTTGATGGGACGCTTGCACCTGAGCTCTGGGCAGGAGCGCTCCCAACATTGACTTTTCCTGTGCTGATGCTTGTCTTTAAGCCCATTAACTGGACAGCCTGAACTGCCGTCAGCAGCACTAAAACAGCAAGCACAATCACAATAATTACATTTCTGTTCATTTTCTCACCTTTGCCGTTATTTTAAAGATTATATAAATGTTTTGATTAGTCTATTTATTTAGTTCTTGCTCAATGAGCTGTTCAAATACACTAAATGGTTGTGAACCAACTAAGCTAATTCCATTTATGAAAAAAGTAGGAGTGCCGCTTACTCCATAGCTTGAAGCATCGCTTAAATCTTTTTGGGTTTCTGAAGCCATTTTGCCTAAGTCAAGGCAGCTTTCAAATTTTTGCATGTCTAATCCCAAATCCTTTGCGTACTGCTTTAGATTTGCTGTGCCTAATGCGTTTTGGTTTTCAAATAACTTATTGTGATAGTCCCAAAATTTATTTTGCTCGTCAGCACATTCTGCGGCTTCAGCTGCCTTTTGCGCATTGTTGTGGAAACTCAAAGGAAAGTCCCTGTAAATAAGTTTGACTTTGCCATTTTTTATGTATTTGTCTTCTATCAGCGGCAAGGTCTGGCTATAAAATCTTGCGCAATACGGGCATTGAAAGTCGCTGAATTCAATTATCGTCACTGGCGCATTCTTCATGCCTTTTGATGGGTCATCATCAACGCTGACTTGAAGTCTTTGCTGCTGCTCTTCAACACGTACTGGCTCATTTGCTGGTTGTTTAACAGCATTGCCAGTGATAGCATTAAACTTGCTATATAAATTAAAAGTGGAGTATAAATTGATTAATGTTAACGCAAGTGTTATGCTAATCAGCATTATCGATAATGTCGCCTTTTCCATATTTATTAGTCAATATTCTTAGCATCCGCCTACCATTGAAGGCAGCTCTTGTATGCTTGATTGTACATCTCCCGAACTTTGGGTGTTTTGTGACGCAACAGCCTGTTTCATCTCCTTCAGCTTTTCATCATCTATCTCAAGAAGCAAAGCTGCAATGTCTGGAGTGTACTGGCCTGTTTGGGTTTCTTCAATATACCTCTGTATCATCTGTTTTGGAAAGAAAAGCCCTTTCCATTTCACAACTTCGAGCTTTATCTCATCGTCGCTTAACTGGGGGTAATTTTTTATTAGATAGGCTGCAAGTCCCCTCATTGCCCATACGTGCTTGCATCCGCAGGCTGGCCTTCCATCTTTTGTTACAGCTGTCTTTACGCCACAGCAAAACTCACAGGTTATTGTTGGAGTTGTCAAAATGCTGATGTATCTTGCCTTTTCCTCCTGTGCATTCAACTGAATTTTGTTTCTGCCGTAGGCTGGGTCAAGCTGGGCTATGATTTCCAGGCTTTTAATTGGATCCTCAAATGAAACTCCAAGCGCTTCTCCATAAAAAGGAGTACCTCTTGGGATTACTATTGCCATGGCATCTTTTGTTGGGTCGCCTGTCAATGCAAGCGGTGTTTTTGTCGATGCTATCTTAGACGTAAGCCCGGTTGCGCCTTGAAATCCTAAAAGCGATGATGCCTGTGAAATTTGCATTTGATTGAAAATAATGACGATTGCAATGAAGGCAGTCATTCCATAGGTTATTTTTTCAATTAATGTGAACGGTTTCGTCTCTGATTTGAGTTCATGCTCTTGCATAACTTGATGCTTATGTTCAGGCTTATTTTCTATAAACAGCAAAGAAATCAATACAGCAAGAGCCAAAATTAAGGCAATTGATATGTATGCCCAAATGGTTTGAGATATCCAAAAGAATTGGTACTGGTTAAATACGAGCAGTAAGCCAACTAAAACAACTAAAAATAGGATAACCTTCTCTAAAAAAACATCATCTTTGCTTTCATGAGTCATTTTAACCTTTTGTGTTTGCCTTTTTATATATATTTTACTAGGAGAACACTGCTATTTAAAAGCTTTTTTGAGCTATTAAAGCCCTAAAATTGTTTATTTTCGTTCATAAATGGCTATTTGCCTTTTGTACAAAAAATACCCTACAATGAATACAAACAAAACAAATGCCATCATCCCAATGAGGTTGATATAATTAATTTCAAATAACCCTTCTTCAAAAATATAAGCGTAAACAGATGTCCTTAAAGGGTCTAGTACATTAATCACACTTGTTCCGTTAAAAACTATAAAAGTCAATCCTGAGGCAATTAATAAAATTCCAGCAACAACCTTTGTTGTGTGAATAAAAAATGTCCTTCCAAACAGCTTGAACTCATACTCTTTACCTTTAACCCATGCTTTTTGTGTTAAGTTGAATTTATCAAATAGTATGGAAATAAAAAACAAAGGAACAAACAATCCAAGAGAGTAAGAGAAAAGCAGAGTGCCTGCATAAAAGTAGTTATGGAAAGTTGATGCAATCAGCAATATACCCGCTAGTACAGGGCCCAAGCAGGCGCTCCATCCAAGCCCAAACAATATTCCAAATGAAAAAATACCAAAAATATCGTGTCCGGTTTTTTGGTTTAATTTGATAAAAGTAAATCCTTTGCCTAAGATTGTCATAATTCCAAAAATAATAAGAAGGGTTCCAGCCACAAAAATCAGCAGTTTTGTGTTAGCAAATTGAATTGAAGCGAAGGTTTGGCCTATTGCAGAAGCAAAAATTCCTAGAATTATGAAAATCAGCGAAAATCCAGAAAAGAAAACAAGAGTCATCTTCGTTATTTCCTTTCTTTCTTTGAAAGTGTAAGCGAAGAAAGCAGGCAGAATTGCAAGAGTGCACGGAAGCAAAACACTAATCATTCCGCCGATAAAGGCAACAAAGAATGAAAGATTTTGCAGGTAGAAAACAGCCTGCTGCTGGTTGTAATCAGCTAATTTCTGCAAACCATTTTGAGCTAAGGCTAGAGGGATTAGCAATATTAAGATTGAGATTAAAACTAGGCTCGTTTTTTTCATTTTGATTTTAAATATTAAATCATTCCCTCACAATATATTTTCCTTTCATACCGCTGTGGCCAGGACCGCAGTAAATAGTGCAAACCAAATCCCAAGTTCCTGCCTCATCTGCAGTTATTTCCAATATTGCTTTATCATCTTTTCTAATTGCCTTATCAGGATCCCAATTTGGAATAACGATGCCTTCCAACTCAAACCCATGGGGCACATCAATGCTTTCAATAATAAACCTTACTTTTTCGCCTTTCTTAACAATAATATTTTCAGGCTCCCATCTGTACTGCATTGCCTTGATTTCAATTTCTCTCATGCCATTAACAATTCTGCCACTCAACGGAAGATTGTCAAATTTTTTCTTGTGGTATTCCATGATTTTTCTTGCCTTTAATGTGTCTTCGTCTTCTTTTTGGGAGCATGCAGTAACAAAAAATGCCAACAGAGTTAAAATTATTAATATTTTCTTCATTTTGAATTATAAATTTGTTTTACAAAATCTGATTCGACTGCTTGAAGTTCATTTCCGACATCATATTCTTTTGGCACTTCTCCAGGAATCGTGCCTGTAAATGCGATGCTGCCATCAGCCGCACTTACTCCAACGAAAAAAGGATAAAATTGGCCTTGGAGCCTGTTTACCCATACAAGCTCTTTCCCATTGATTATTGTATAAGGTTTAAAGCCCTTAACAGAAGGCGCATTAAAGCTAAGCTCGGCAACTTTTGTTGCAACATTCTTACTTACAGCAGGAACTTTTTGAATTGATTCCTTTGGATAATCAAAAATTGAAAGGCGCCAAGCTATTATGTTTCCATTTACAGCATCTATGTTAACGATTAAGTCCTCTCCAACTACCAAAATACCATCAATATACCTATACCATTTGTAAAAGTGTGTGCCATCTACCTCAGAAAATTCGGGATAATACTCTAGTTCTGACTTGATTTTTTCAGGCAGACTGTCAAAGAATTTTTTTGCTATCTCGAATCCTTGCTCTTTTGTCATTTTTTTTGTCCCTGCCTTATGCTTTAAGTTCTCATTCCTCATTCCTTGAACTACAAATCCAATAGGGTTTATCTCGAGGTAATTTCTTTGCTCCGGCTCGAAATGAGCAATGATTAAGCCTTTATCAAGGTCAAAGTCTATTGGCTCTTTATTTGTGTTAAGAAATTTTTGGGCTGATTTAACAACATTTGATTTAATCTCTTTATCGAAATCAAGGTTTATGTTAAAAAGATATGAGGAATGTGCACTAACTAAAGCAACGAATAATACAATTAAAAAAATAAAAACCGAAAATCTTTTAGCTTTCATCGATATGCTCACCATAGGGATGAATTAATTTCCATCTATCCGACTTTTTCTTTAGGGTATAAGCATTGATAAACTCTTTTTTAGTGCCATCTTTTTCAATTATTTTAATCTTATATTTGACTCCAGCCCCTTTTTCGTTTTGATATTCCTCTCTTGCTTCAACTACATTTATTCCAGATCCTGTTTCAAAAAATGAGCTCATGTAAAGCTGGAAATCATCAAAAGTTATTGCGGTTGGCTCAATCTTTTTGAATCCGTCAGAAATTAAGGAATACATTATGTCGTATTTTTTGATGTTCCATGATTTGAAATAAAGAACAACAACCTGTTCTGGCGTTAAAGCTGAAATATCATTTGGTAATGCAGGCGTGACTGAATTTTGTGTTTTTTGAATCTGCTGTTTTGAGCACGAGTTTATCAGGAAAACGAAAAATAAAGAAATTAAAAAAATCTTTTTCATTTTCACTTCATCTGACAACTAGTTTTCCTTTCATACCGCTGTGACCAGAGCCGCAAAACACAGAGCAAAATACTGTGAATGTGCCTTCCTTGTCTGCTGTGAACTCAATTGTTGCTGGCTTTCCTGGCTCAAGCCTTTCATTAATTCCATATTCTGCAATTTTTATTCCATGCGGTACATCCAAACTTGTCACTATCAGCTTTACTCTATCTCCTTTGTTTACTTCGATAGTAGAAGGCTCAAATGCAAATTGCTTTGCAGTTATTACAAATTCCTTCATTTCCTGCTGTGACGGCTTTTCATCAGTTTTTTCTTCTCCAGTCACTATTGCCTCTTCAACCTGTTTGTCACCTGCCGGGACCTGCTGCTGTACTTCCTGAGGCACAGGAGTCCCTTTACCAACCAAATCTTCTGTTTTTTGCTGTGCGCAAGCACTAACCAAAAAGACGCTTAGCACTAATAACAAAACTATTTTTTTCATATATTACACCTCCAACATTTATTTTATATATAATCTATCGTGAAAACTTTGGTCTAATTAAACTTTATTATTCCAGAAAACGGCTTAAATTGTCCGATTTTCGTTCACAGGGTATTAATCGGGGGTTTATGCTGAAAACTTATGTTTTTCATTGAATTGTACTTTTGACATTAACGAAAACTAAAAGATAAATCCTTCCACTCACCAAACACCACCCTCACGCCCAACAGGTACAATTACCTTTCTAAACTTTTGCAAATTCATTTATAAATAAAAATATAAGGAAGAACGTTCATTTG
>JBBSVT010000017.1:0-1131 GCA_038046685.1 Nanobdellota archaeon | reverse complement strand
CTATTACAAAAAATCGTGTGGGGAAACCCACTTATATAACTTTTCAATAACGCCTTTTATTGAGAATATTTATAAACAACCTCAATAACATTTATTTTATGAAACGAACCCTCTTCATCGGCAGGTTCCAGCCCTTTCACAATGCACATCTGGCTGACATAAAGAACATTCTGAAAGAGGCAGACGAAATTATTATTGCTATTGGAAGCTCTCAGGAAAAAAATACACTGGAAAATCCATTCAGCTACAATGAAAGAAAGCAAATGATGGTCAAGGTTTTAAATAAATATAAAATTAAAAATTACAAAATATACCCTGCCCCTGATTTTTACAAGGATAAAAAATGGGTTGGATATATAAAAAGCGTTCTTCCAAGATGCGATTTTGTTTATTCTGGAAATCCTTGGACATTGAAATGCTTCAAGAAATATGACTCAAAGGTTAGGAAAATTAAGTTGATTAAGGGGGTAAGCAGCACAATTGTAAGAAACATGATGATTAAAAATAAAAATTGGCAAATATTAGTTCCAAAGGAAGTTGCCGATTATATTGACAAGATAAATGGTTTGGCAAGGATTAGGAAGATTTGTATCTAATCTGCTTCTTCTTGATTTTCTCAAACAATTCCCAAAACCTGATTAAAGTGGAAACACTTATCCTGAATTTTAGTTTAATCATTTTATTAATAATTTCTTTAAGTTCTTCCTCATCCAATAAGCTTCTTTTATATGCAAGAAGGAAAGCCCTTAACGAACCTACAGGATTTAAGCCCAATGATTTCGCTGTTTCCCTCGCAAGGGACTCATCAATTATCAATTCTTTCCTATCAAGCTGTCTTGCTAATGCTATCGTTTGTGATTCTCCGACTCCTATATTGTGCAACTCCTGAATCTTATTTGCCAATTTTAAATATTTATCATTTAATTTAATCATTTTTATTTGGCTTTTATCAAAATGATTTTTTAATATAAAGGAATCTTCAAATTTTTTCTCCAAGCCATCTAGAATTGTCTCTTTATAAACTGCCTCGGCAATCCCAAGTTCTTTGAATATGCTTAGTAAAACATTTATCTTATTTAACTAAACTTTTGCATTTTCATTTAAAAGCATTTCTCTTGCCATTTTTATTCT
>JBBSVT010000016.1:0-4921 GCA_038046685.1 Nanobdellota archaeon | reverse complement strand
CACAATTTGTGGGCAAGGCTAAAAGCCTTGATTGATGAACTTTTCAATAACGCCTAAAAAACTATTTAATAAATTTGACATTAGGCATAATCTGAAATATCTGTAACGTTACCTTTACTCTTCAATTTTAATGGTTCAAACATAAGAACAATTGAAGGCTTTAAAGAAACAGGACAGTGCTCAATGCCTTGTGGAATTTTCACACCTTCGCCTTTATTAAGAATTATGTCTTTATTTTTTGTTTGAATTTTAATTTTACCTTTAAGAACAATAAAAAGTTCATCTTCATTGTCGTGCTTGTGCCAATGATAGCTGCCTTTAAATTTTGCAATTCTTAACACAAAGCCGCCTATAGTCTCAACATTTATGGGACTCCAAGCTTTCTTTAATCTGCCAGAGATATCGTCTAAATTGAATTTTTGTATTTTCATTTGAAATTCTTATATTTTAGTCGATGTTTAAGTTTTTAGCAACACTTTACTCTTTTATTATTTCATAAGTTCCACCACAAATTTCTATGATTAAACTACATACTTTTTGTAGAGCTTCTTCTAGATATTCCAATGTAACATATCTATTACCTTGAACATAAACTATAAATTCTTTTGTTTCTTTTGTAATCTTTGTTTCATTACATTGCTTTATATCCATTCTGCATAAAATCTTGTCATCATCGATACAAGCATACTCTCCCGCTGGAACTTTTATTGGTTTACTTTCGTCTAATGGAGTATACCTTTCATACCCATTTGTAATTACAAATCTTATATTTCCTTTAATTTGTGAAGTATCATGCGCTCCTGTTGATACAAGAGTTTCAGCCGAAACTAAATTATAACAGTCAACAACAGTATTTATGTTAGGTAATCTGTGGTTAGTCTTAATTAAATTTATAAGAGATTCTGCTGGCGGAATAGCATTTATTCCAGCTTTATCATAAAGTTTCCTATATCCTTGTAGAATTTTGCTATTGGATATTTCTAATGTTTGCAGTCTTGCAACAGTTTCTTTTTTTATTTTCTCTAAAGTGGCGTTCTTATTGACTGTATTTGCGTCTTTGATAATTGCCATGCAAACATTAATTCCGAGTTCCTTAACTTCTGGGCTAATTGTAAATTTCATGAATTACCTCTTAAATTTTTTAATTTTCATTGTAACTTCTTCACTCGCTCCCATGGAAAATTAGGATTTCCAAAGAAATGCTCTCTTGCAGTTGTTTGTAAAATCCATGGTTGTCGGAGATTTAGTTCTTCTATAACTTCTCTTGGCGCAAGAGGGAAATTTCTCCTAACTAGTTCTTCTAGCTTTACCGATGACACCTCACTAGTCCCAAAAGTATCAAATGATAACACAAGTGGTACATCCCCGCCTATTTTATATCCAAGTCTTACTTCAACAACACCTGCTAAACCATTTGCCACAATGTTTTTGGCGATATGTCTTGCTGAAACCAAAGCATGAAAATCTACTTTTGTAGGGTCTTTTCCATACGAACTACCTCCTGTTTGCCTTGCAGAATCACCATATGTTGAGTCTGCATCCTTTTTTCCTTTTACGCCTCTGTCAACAACTGGGCCGCCATGATAGAACACACCATTTGAACCATTTATTGTGATTTCTGTTTTGCAAGGGTTATACCATCCATCTAATACTGGCAAAATAATTTTGTTTTTTATATAATTCCAGAATCTAGTAGGGTTTCCGCCTCTTTGTTGTGCAGCAATGATTACATATTTAGCGTATTTCGGTCTGCCATTTTCATAAGCAATACCTAAATTAACCTTGCCATCAGGTCCCAACCCTCTTAATTTGCTTAATCCAATCAAATCTGGATTTAAATAGAGTGCGTCTAATCTCTTCGCTATGCGTGTAGCAAGAACATGAGCTAACGGAAGAAGCTCATCAGTCTCTTTTACTGCAAGCCCATGTTTTACTATTGTGTCCCCCCCTTTACCATGATAAACTGAACCTGCTATGTCTTGTGACTGCCCATCAAAATCAAATATTATTGTCTTGTCTAATGGATTGTAGATTCCTTCATTAGGATAACGAACTTCTCCCATGGCTTTGTTAACAATACTTCTAAGTTGTTCATAATTGATAAGCCATTCTGGTCTTATTTGACCTGTAAGTAAAATTACTCTGCCCCCTAGGGTTACATTTACATCATTACTAGAATCTGGCTTTATTTCTATGTGATGGGCTACTATGTCCTGTGCAATAATATTTGCCAAAACATCGGGGTGTGCCTGTCGACCAATTTGTGCTGTAACAACACTATGCCCGGGATATTGATATACCATGTTTATTACCTCCAAATTTTTTATTAGATAATAAGAAAAGATGAAAATACAATCACATCATAAACATCATAGAATCAAAAATAGAAAGAGCTAAGTTAGGTAAATACTTAACATTTTTAGATTTGTTTATCTTTACCATTTATTAAAGTTTAAGATAATTTCTATTTAAATTGTCTTGAAAGAATTATTCTTATTAGAATAATGACTTTATTGAATTATTATGAAGGACAAGATTTCCTGTGGAATAAAGTACAACCTATTTAATCCTCTCTATACTCCCCCTCAACCACATCCTTTATCTGCTTTGCTTTTATCGGTCCAATTTTATCAACTTCTTGCAGCTCTTTTTCACTTGCGTTTACAAGATTTTTTATAGTTTTGAAGTGTTTTAGCAACGGCTTTGACAATGTTAAGTTTATGCCAGGCAATGAGCTAACCAAATACTCTTGCTGTTCTTTCAATGTTGCAGGCTTTCTGTCTGCATGCAAGCTGAAGTCTTTGGATGTTTCCCCCTGCTCGCGCTTTGCGATTATCTGCAGCAACGCAGCAGTATCCTTAAAATTCCTTGTTTGTATGATTGGGATCCCATAGCTCACAGCAATGGTGGCCATCATCCCAATAATCGCATTGTGGTGTATATTCCTAACGCCATAAATATCTTGGGTGCCCTCTATTAAAATAACAGGCCTTTCAAAATTATTCTTCAGGTTCTTAATCTGCTCTAATAATCTTCCATCGATGATGCTATCAACAAAATCTTCTACAGTCTTAGTTTCAATACCACATCTTGAGGAAACTACATAGTCTGCAAAATCAATCTTTTCGATGTTTACAATTGCATTATTTTCAGCAAGCTCTTTTATAACACCGCTTCCTTTCTCCCTGTAATCGGCAAAAATCTTAACTTTGTCTTCAGCGATTTTTGTTATTGTATTCTCTTTTTTGTTGTTGTTCAATGTGAGATTAAGCTTAGTTCTTAAACTTGCAAGATGCCGATACATTTTCTTTTCCTTGTTTTGCGCAATCCATTTGTAAGCCTCGTCTCTGGTGTTATTTACCATCAAGATTATGACTCTTCCTTTCTCCTGCCTTCCAGTTCTTCCCCTCCTTTGTATGCTCCTAATAGCACTGGGCACAGGCTCGTAGAAAATAACCAAGTCAACTTTTGGAATATCCAAGCCTTCTTCTCCTATAGATGTTGCGACAAGCACATTAAACAATCCTGCCCTGAAATTGTCAAGAGTCTGCTTTTGCTCCTTTTGACTCAAACCTGTATCTCCTTTTTTCTGCTGCCCTACAAAAATTTCGGATTTTACATTTTCAATTTTATTTATTTTTTCAATAATGTCCAACGCGTTGTTCCTATACTGGTTAAAGACCATTATTTTGATATTATTGTTTATTTTAACCTCATTTTCAACAATCTTTTGAAGCTCCACCAGCTTTGGATGCTCTACCTTTTCTTCGTACAGTATCATTGCTTTAATCATGGCAGTCTTAAAATTAGGATCATTCATTATAGCTTTAATTGCCTTGGTTTTTGTCGTTTTAGACTCAGCAACCAGTTTTTCAAAATACTTGTGCAATGCGACAATACCCTGAGTCTCAAGAAGCTCAAGCGAATGATAGACCTTCATAATTTCTGCAAGCAAGGAAATAGCGTTCCACATAGAGAAGTCCTTTTCTCCGGAAGCAATCCTGCTTCTGAGCTCAGCTTGCAGCTGCAATAAGTCAGACTTTGCTACGTATTTTGGATTAGGCCTTCGTAACACACCCAATCTTCTTAATTTTTCAAATCTCTCCCTTAAAAATAAAAGTAAAAATCTTTGGATATCAGTAAAAATACTTGGCAAGTCCACTTTAACCCAATCTACCTTTATCTCCTGTATGTATGGTTTTACATCAGGATCCTCATCAGTTCTTACTTCGATGCCTTCAATGAACAAGTTTCTGCAAACCTCCTCTATTTTCTCGATGTCGCTGCCAGGAGAAGCAGTTAAAGCAATAATTCTGGGATATTTTGCAAATTTCATGAATTGCTTCGAGACAAAAACATAGGAATAGTTACCAACTGCCCTGTGGGCTTCGTCAACTCCAAGCAAGCATACCTCTTCAAGATTTATGCGCCTGCTAATTATGTCATTTTCCAGCCCTTGCGGCGTTGAAAAGATAATCTTGCATTTTTTCCACAACTCAGCCCTCTTCTCAGGGCTCACCATGCCCGTAAAGATAGCAATCTGATCTTCATCAATTTCGAAATGTTCTTTAAATACCCCTACATACTGCTCAATCAATGGTTTGGTGGGCCCAATAAATAGTATTTTGCAATCTGGATACTGCTTGAGCCGTTGAGCGGTGAGCATAAGAAAAATATTTGTTTTCCCCATACCTGTTGGCAGCACAACTAGCGTATTCTTTTCAGCAGCAGTAGCGAGAATGGTTTGCTGATACAGTCTGGGCTCGAAGTTTTTAATCATAAAAAATGATGAATATTTGTCAATTTAAAAAATTTATGTGATTACTCCCCAAAATTTGACTGTTCTTAAAATTTTTAGTGCGAGGGCGCGCAAGAACCCTCGCTGGTTGAGCGAAGCGAAACCAGCAGTGAATTGCGCATA
>JBBSVT010000015.1:0-2418 GCA_038046685.1 Nanobdellota archaeon | reverse complement strand
ATAATTTTTACCCCACTGGTGTGCTACGCAACACCAGTGGAAAGCTCAGCTTCTAGTCCTCTGAATCCTCTTTCTTTCTCTTCTTCTCCTTCATCTTCTTCGTCAATCCAATCAATTTATGGCATTTCTGGCATTCAAAAACGAAAGAAGGAACTCCTTCGAAAGTCTTTCTCTTGAACTCGGAAGTTGTTTCGCCTTCATCAGAGCAATAGGGGCATCGGTACTCAACATTAAGTACTAAGCTGTTTTCAATTTGCTCATTGCTTTCCTGATAGCTGCATGACTCGCAAACATAATGCTCTGCCTTTTTATCAATTGCGCCGGATTTTTTCCGCGGTTTGTTCATAAAATCTTTCTTGCATTTTGGGCATTCCTTTCTAAAAACCCATGCAACTGCCTTCCCGGAACCAATACTTCTGTTTGTAAAGTAAACACATTCATCCATGCTGGAAGGTCTTTTCAGTGCCATATCAATCTGCCTCTCTTAACTGTTTCCAGATGTCAACTGCTTCTTCATAGCTTAACTTTTTTATGGATTCTTCACTTAGATTAGTTTTCTTCCTGAGTTCTTCTTGGTATATTTCTAATGTGCGGTTCTTTGAACAAAACCTATTGATTGTATTGCTATCTTTAATCGCATCGTTGTCTATAATGTAAAAGGTTGCATTCAAAAACATAGCGGCTTTCTCTGACAATCCGACTGAATCAGCTTCTTTTGGGTATTTGCGATTAAATTCCCGCAGCAAATCAACTGCCTCAAATCCTTTTTTTGCTGATTGATTTCTTAATGCTACGGATTCTAAAATGAAGGGCCTGGACTTGCATCCAAAGCCTTTTTTTGTTGTGGCAGCGCTTCCATATTTTTGGGATTCTATATATAGATTCTCTGACTCTAGATTAAGTATTTTGTAGTCAATAACGTAGTTGAAGGGCTCTTTGCCATTTTCCAATTCGAGCTTTTTAAGCTCTTTAAATTCATTCAGCATCAAGTTGATTTCCCTAATATTCTTGGGGTAAGTTTCCATAGTCGTCCCGTATTTGGAATTCAGCTTATTAATCTCCTGAATACCATAACTAAAATTTTTCGACTGAGCGCATCCGGCAATAATAATCAGTGTCACTATCAACAATATTTTTTGCAATAAAATCACCATTTAATTATTATAACTTTTCATGGCTAATAGCTCCTATTTATTCTTTTCGAAATGAAGAAAAATAAAAACATTTATATATATAAAATAACTACTTCTTAATAATTACAAAATGAAATTAATCACAATTGCATTTGCATCCATAATACTGATTTTGATAGCTCCAAGTGCATTAGCGAACGGACTTGAAATAACTGAGGTTGATGTTCATGTTAATTATGATGATGCATTCACGTACAGGGTGGAAAATAGGGATAGGAAAAATTCCGGTACTCTCTCAATGTCCAACGGCTCAAAGATAGATGTTGATGTATTGCCTGGCTCTACCGTAACTTTCACAATAAGGGTGGAAAATACATTTGAAGGTGACAAGACCGATTTAAGAGGGGTATTTGCTACAGTGACAATAAAGGATATAGATGATGACTCAGATTTAGATAAAGAAAGCGTTGACTTTGATTTGGAGCCGGGAAACGACTATAGATTTGATGTCGAATTTAAAATACCAATTGATGTCGATTCAGGCACCTACGATGTCGTCATAGAAGCGGAAGGTGATGACAGAAACGGCACATCATACAAGGCAGAGCTAAACCAAAAGCTCGAGGTCAAAAAGCAGAGCCATGACATAAGAATAACCCAGGTATTGTTAACTCCAAGCGTACTTGACTGCAGCAGAAAAGCCAAATTAACTGCAGAAATAGTTAATGCAGGTTCAAACCAGGAAAATCAAGTCTCCTTAGAGTTCAAAAGCGCAAATTTTGGCATAAATTCATTTGACAGGGACATATCACTGCAGTCATCGGATGAGGCAAGCGACGAGGAAAAAACATTTGCCAAATCGCTGAATATTGAAGTGCCGTCATTCTTTTCTGCTGGAACATATCCTATATTAGTGAATCTCTATTGGAAAAACTTCATATTATTTGACCAAAAAAAAGTTGATTTAATCGTGAAGGATTGCATTGCTGGCACTGCTCAAACCCAGATGAATGAGCAGGAACCGAAAAGCGAGATAGAAGCAGATGAAGAGTCTGTGGAGACAATTCCGGCAGAAGAAGTAGGCTTAGAAAATGAACAGATTACAGCTACAGAGGAAATCTCTATTTTCAGCTCTCCTTTGATATTATTGATATTTGCAGGAGGATTTGCTATTCTTATCCTTATAGTATTAATATTTTTTGGGTACTTGAGATTAAAAAAGGCTATTGAATACTAAACTTTTGCGTTTTTAACAAACACATAACTATTCAATATTTCTGAGAAT
>JBBSVT010000014.1:0-3704 GCA_038046685.1 Nanobdellota archaeon | reverse complement strand
TTCTCAGAAATATTGAATAGTTATGTGTTTGTTAAAAACGCAAAAGTTTAGTATAAAAAATTAAAAACTTATTTTATCTCGCAAACCAAATTGACTGATGCGGTTACTTGTGCAGTTTTATAAATATCATATTCTTCCAGTTTTCAAATACTCTTCTATATCCTCAGATTCAAGATGTTTTTTGGAGGAGAATTTTTTGTCATATTTTCGCTTTTCTTTTTTGAGGTGTAATCCATAAAGTAAGCCAATCCCCGCTAAAATATCAGTCATGGAAAGCTAGAAAAATGCGATGTATATTAATGTTTGCAGGTCGATTGCAGAAAAGCTTAAATACTTTAAACATATAAGAATTAGTGTGACAGAGCGAAAAGAAGCCTGGATGAGGATTGTTGTTGGAATTGTCTCAGGAATAATTCTTTCCCTCTGGAAAACATTAATTATTGCATTAAGCATATTTCATTGGATTTACGCCATCTTTGCTGATAAAAGAAATAAGGGGTTGGCAGAGTTTAGTAATGTCTGGACAACTCAGGCTTACAGATTTATCAGATACATGACTTTCACAACCAATTCAAGGCCTTTTCCTTTTTCTGACTTGGGAAAACCAATTGAGCACGTCGATATGAAGAGGTCTAATTAAAAAATATTTTGGTTATTTTAATCGGGTATAACAATTATTCTTTTTATATCCTTCCTGTTTTGAGATATTCCTCAACATCCTCTGATTCCAGATGCTTTTTTGAGGTAAATTTCCTGTCAAATTTAGTTTTCTGTTTTTTGAGGTGCAATCCGTAAAGCAATCCAAGCCCCATTCCTGCCAAGTGGGCAATATTTCCCACACCGGACGGGAAGAAAACTCCAATTAGGTCTAGCAAGGCATAAAGTACTCCTGCCAGCCAAAGCGGCATTGGAATAACAAAAAACAAAAGCAACCCTAAATCAGGCATTAAAATAATTAATGTGCCAATAATTCCCATCACGGCGCCGCTTGCGCCCAACGCTCGCTCGTAAAAGAAGCTGGACAAAAAGGCAGCTACAGTGCCGGATACCAAATAAATCAAAAGGAATCTTTTTGCGCCTATTCTACTCTCCACATAAGAGCCAAAAATCCATAAGCCATACATGTTGAACAGCAAGTGATTTATACTGCCGTGCAAAAATATTGAAGTGAGCAGTATCCAAGGTCTTGAAAAAACATCCCTTGAGATTAGCATATAAGAGCTAGTAAAACTGTTGCCTAAAATAATCTGAAGCATGAAAACAATGGCAGTTAATGCAATCAGGGGCATAACAGCAGATTTTATCTCGAATTTCATCTTGCTCTGGAACAATCTGCATTTTTTAAACTTATTGAATTTTTACCATAATCCTGTAATTGAATAAAACAAAGCCCTTTATTTGCACAAATAAAATAATTTCTATATTGAAAACAATTCTGCATTATTCATCAAACCATAAAGTATAAATAAAACTTACTTCATTTCTAAGCAATGCAACAAGTAAAATTATGCAAACTAAATTCTAAATCAATCAATATTTGCCTTAATCTAAGGATATTTTTTAAACAATACGCGGCCTATGCGATTCCTCGTGCTTTAATCAACATTGGTGATTTACAAAATGCCTAAATACATTGTTGTAGCAGGAGGAGTAATGAGTGGGGTTGGGAAAGGCGTAACAACAGCCTCTATAGGCAAGATTCTGCAGGAGCACGGCTATAAAGTAACTGCAACAAAAATTGACCCCTACATTAACTATGACGCTGGCACTTTAAGGCCGACAGAGCATGGCGAAGTGTGGGTTACAGATGATGGCGGCGAGATTGACCAGGATCTTGGCACTTATGAAAGATTTCTAAATTCTGATATTCCAAAAAGAAATAATATTACAACTGGGCAGATATACAAAACAGTTATCGATAAAGAAAGGCAAGGCGAATATCTTGGGCAGACTGTGCAATTCATTCCTCACATTCCGGATGAAATAAAAATAAGGATAAAAGAGGCAAGCAATGACTATGACTTTGTTTTGGTCGAGGTTGGTGGTACAATTGGAGACTATGAAAATATCCCATTTTTGTTTGCACTAAAAAGCCTTGAAAGGGATATTGGAAAACAAAACTTGACTTATGTCCTTATTACTTACCTGCCAATCCCAAGCCATATCGAAGAGATGAAAACCAAGCCAACACAGCAAGCGATAAGACTTCTAAGCGAATCCGGCATATTTCCTGATTTTATAATCTGCAGGGCGAAAAAGGCTTTAGATGTTGTAAGAAAAAAGAAAATAGAAACCTATGCAAACATAATTTCAGAGTACGTAATTTCTGAGCCGGATATTGAAACCGTTTATCAAATTCCTCTTGACTTGGAAAAAGAAAAATTAGGAGAAAAAATTTTGAAAGAGTTTGGAATGAAATCAAAAAGGCAGCCAGACTGGCGGGAGTGGAGGAAGCTTGTCGGCAATATACTGAATCCAAAAAAAGTTGTAAAGGTTGCAATTGTGGGCAAATACATTGATATCGGGGATTATAGCCTGGCAGATTCATACATATCGATAAACCAAGCCTTGACACATGCAGGGGCATCTTTAAACACAGGAGTAGAGGTTAACTGGCTGGATTCAAAAATGTTTGAAAACAATAAGAAATCATTGAATGAATTAAAAAATTATGATGGCCTAATTGTCCCAGGAGGTTTCGGTGCTTCCGGAGTCGAAGGTAAGATTAATGCAATTAGTTATGCCAGAGTAAATAAAATTCCCTATCTTGGACTTTGCTATGGCTTGCAGCTGGCAGTTGTTGAATTTGCGAGGAATGTTTGCGGATTAAAAGATGCCCATACAACAGAGGTTAATCCAAGAACTTCTGCGCCGGTTATTGATGTGCAGCCTGCTCAAAGAGAAGTTCTTGAAAAAAGCATGTATGGAGGCACTATGCGGCTTGGTGCTTATGCCGCAGTACTGAAGGAAAAAAGCCAAGTGTTAAAGCTGTACGAAGAAACAGGAAGACTAAATGACGATGTAAAAAGAATCAATGAATTAATGAAAGACAAGAGCCAAGCATTCCGTCTTGGGATTTTGGAAAAAGGAAATAATGTTGTTTTGGAAAGGCACAGGCATCGATATGAAGTAAATCCTAAGTATACAGATTTATTGGAAAAGAATGGATTAGTTTTTTCTGGATACTACATTAGAGGCGATAAAACAAGATTAATGGAATATATAGAGCTGCCAAATTTAAATTTTTTGGGTACTCAATCTCATCCTGAATTTAAATCCCGTTTAGGGAATCCATCGCCCTTATTTTATGGGTTTGTTAAGGGTTGCGGAAAATCTATTTAGGGGGCAATACATCAGAATCGGTAACTTTATTGATTTCCACATAAATCTATGCCTATAGTGTTTACCAAAAAGGTTCATGGGTGTGGCTTCCTTTTTAGGTGACCACTCCTGTACCTTTCTTGTTATGAGATTATTATTCTCAAGATGATTTTAGAAGAATCAGGATATTAATTTAGTGGTTCCATGCCCCCCTTCTTAAGTATATAGAATAGGATTTATACTTTATTTATACTTAAAAATGTATATTTATCATTTATTTTATCCTTAATTTATACTTTATTTAGCATAAAATATAAATAGTTTGAATACTAAACTTTTGCACTTTACTCATAAAAAGAGGCGTAAGGTATATTAACACATTA
>JBBSVT010000013.1:0-16947 GCA_038046685.1 Nanobdellota archaeon | reverse complement strand
CCGTAATGCCACCATGTCTATTGACTGGTGGATAGGCGCTCAAATTATTTTACTTATTCCCAGAATTTATATAAAAATGCGGGGAGCAGGATTCGAACCTGCGAAGGCACTAAGCCAATAGATGGCTCATTTTGATTTTTTCATCAGTTTTTGGCTTCATAACTCTTACCAAACTTGAGTTTGGATGTTCTAGCGCCTAAACGCCGAAACACTATCCCGTATGACCAAGCTTTAATCAGTAGCTTTTTGGCCGCTCCGGCATCCCCGCGAATGTAATGAGCGGGGATCAGCAAATCTCTGATTCCAGCGCATCCCCGCATAAGAATTAGGATTAGAATTTGATTTAAAAACATTACTAAATATTTTAATTTAAAAAGAAATTAAGTGATTAATTCAAATTTTTTAGCTTGCTTTCAATTGCGCCAAGCTCTGTTTCAAGTTTTTCAAGCTGAGTCATTTCTTTCTTTGGCGTTTTTTCTTCACGAGTCTTGTCTATTTTCTTTTTCTTAAGCGCCTTAGCAGCAGGTCTTGGAGTTTCCTCTATAAAGATTGGTTTTAAATTTGTCTGGGGGAGCCTTCGCTTTAGATTTCCAAACAATTTGTTCGCATCCTTTAGCAAGCCTTTTAGCTTATGCATTCTCTCAAGCTTTTCGTGCCTCGTATGCTTAAAATTTTCAAATCTTCTCAGCACTTGGATTATCTCCTTCAAAGTTTCAAGAATATTCCTCCTTATTTCATTAGGCTCTTTTACCTGTATAAAAAAAGCCTCATTGCCTTGTTCTTTCATCTTCGTCAAGTTTGTTCCGGCTCAAACAGTATTTTATCTATTACATCTATCTTTTTCTCGATCTCGCTTAGATTATTGTTCCACATTGTGAGTTCTGCACTCTCGTCATTCCTTAATCTATCAATGCTTCCCAAGGTTTCTCTAATTTCTTTTATTTTTCCTTTTATCATATCTATAACATCCAAGATTTCCTTGTACTCGTCAATCTTTACAAAAACAGGCATACCGCTTCTTTGCTCTTTCATATTTACTCACCTTTGAATAAAGTTTTATCAACAAAAATAAGTCTTTTTTGCAAATCGTCAAGTGCTGATCTAACCTCATCAAAGGACTTGTCTTTTGCAGTCTTTATTCCCTCTAATTTCATCAATGTCTCCTCAGCTTTTCTTAAATCACTCCTGATGATGTTGATGCTCCCCAGGGTTGTTTTGAACTCATCAACTCTGACATAAAGCGTTTTTCCGCTTGGAATTTCCTTCAATTGCGCCTCTTCTGGAACATTTTTCAGTTCAATTGGGGTAGATTGAGGGAGTTCCGGGATTAACTCGGTAGAAAAGTCAACAGGCTCAGCTGGAGCCATTGGCATCTCTCCTATTCCTGAAAGATTAGTAAATTCTGGGGCAATGCTTTCTTTAGCCGAATCCTGGATAATTTCCATTCTCTCAGGAAAATCAAACTGCGGCATTGGAATATCACTGCCAGAAATCTCTCCTTCCGGAAAAGTCGGAAGATCGGGAAGTTTAGAAAAGTCTTCTTCCGGGAGTTTAGAAAAGTCTTCCTCAAAACCTTCCAGTGGAGGGGGCTCAGGCGGCAAATCTAAATCTTCCAGATTCTCTTTCTTATTTCTCTTTAATAATTTCAAAAAACCCACTAGTACGCACCCTATTTGGTATACAATGTCATTTTTATTAAAGCTTTTGTTAGCATTTCTAAGTGGCAAAGCCCTTAAAATGTATTTTGCGCAAAAAATAAAAGGATAATCATCAAAACTGGCTATATGAGAATCTTGGCTATTACCCTTTTTATTGTGTTTTCCTTGATGAGTAACGTTTTTGGACAGCAGCCTTCATGTGACTACCAAGTTGAAATACTTGTGGACAGCAACGAATTTGAAAAAGAAGAATTCAAATGGCGAATGAGGGCTAGTAAGTTAGAAGGCAAATCCACAAACATAACAGCTACAGCCAAGATAGAAGACTCGCATGGCAAAACCGTAAAAAGCTACAAACCCTGGACTTCTGACGCAATCTCAAAGCAAAAAACCTCAAGCGAATATTCGCCAAACCTAAAGGCTGGAGAAGAATATAAAATTAGTGCCGAGATAGCTGTTGAATGCGATGATAATAATAAAGAGAATAATGCAGACATTAAGAAAATAAGCATAAAGGGAGAAGAAATAAAAAGTGAGAAGATCAATAAAGATAGTCTCAAAAAAGTTACAAAGGAACAGCAAGATGAAAATAATCAGCTTATTCAAAAAACACAAACTTCCGTCGAACCAAAACCTCAAATTACAATAGACAACAGACAAGCTGAAAATGTAGTTGAATTGAAGAGTAAAGAAAGCAAAGAAACTAAGGAAATAAATTCTATGGCAGTAAGTGCAGTCAAAAGCCCGGAAATTGTCTATTTGTCAAGCAGTGAAAAATCCAAAGGATTAGTTATGATTCTTCTTTTAACCTTGTCGATTTTGCTGAACATTGTACTTATCTGGAAGAGATAATTGCAGAGCAATGCCATTTTAATGACAACAAAATTTAATCAGATGTTCTTTACTGCTATGCTTTCGATTGCATGTGTTATTTCTTTGCATTTATCTGCAATTTTTTCCAAAAGCTCGTAGATTTCCTTGTATTTTATTATGTCTATAGAGTTCTTGTAGAAATGAAATAATTCAGACAATGCCTCATGATAAATGTCATCAGCTTCATTCTCCAAGCTGTGTATTTTGGAGTAATACTCACCCATATGCTTCAATCTTTTCAAGTCAATTAAGCATTTGTTTAACTCGCCAACGCAGCTGTTGGCTATATCGACTAGCTTGATTATGTGGCTGTCTATTCTTTCCACGCCAAAAAGCACAAACCTTAGCGATACTGAATTGATTAAATCCGGGATATCATCGAGAAGAACTGCCAGATGATGCATGTCCTCCTTTTTAATTGGGCTCATTGAGGTATTATTCAGTTTTTCAATTATTTTATAAGCGATTTCATCGCCTTTATGCTCAAAACTTTTTATTATTTGGGCTTTTGATTTCCTTTCATTTCTTTCAAAATTTGAATAGCTGCCTACAAAGCCCTTTAATTCCTTAACAGCTTCCAGCGCATTCACAGACTGCTCTTTAAACATCTCAAAGAATTTCTCTTCCTTTGGAACCAGCCAGTGCATGATGCTTGCCATACTCTGAAATCTTGGGCATTTCTATAAATAAGTTTCTATAGGATTTTCCTATAAATTATGCATGCAAAACCTTTTTAAACGAATTTGCTTTCTAAAAGTTTATGATTGAAGCAGAAAAGCAAGGCGCAAACACCCATATTAGGTGCAGGACTATTATTGAGGTTTTGGGAAAGCCAATGGAATATGTTAAGGATTCAATAAAGCGGTATATTGAGCATATCAAGGAAGATTCCGAGCTTGTTGTATTAAATGAAGACTATTCAGAAATAAAAGAGCAAGGGAAGCTTTGGAGCGGGTTTGTTGAGCTGGAGCTGGTTATAAAAGGCACAGCAAAATTAGTCAGCTTCTGCTTTGAGTACATGCCTTCCTCTATTGAGGTGATTAAGCCGTCACAATTAGTAATGTCCAATCCCGAACTTTCAAATTTCCTTAATGATCTTCAGGCAAGGCTGCATAATGTCGATATGATTGTCAAACAGCAGAAGGCGGAAAATGACTTTTTAAGGCACAATATGAATGCAATACTCCATAATGCAATATTGATATGCCTAAAAATAAGCAAGCTCTCCATGGAGCAGCTTTCTCAAATTACGGGAGTTGAAAAAAAGGAGCTTGAAATTTTTGTTGAAAAATTGCTTAAAGAAAACAAAATCAAGAAAGAAGACGAGTTGTATGTGCTAGCATGATGACAGAGCTTAAAAAAGCAAGTGTGAAAAGCAAAGTTGAAGCAATATTATTTTCTACAGGGCATAGAATTAGCCTGGACGAGGTATCAAAGTTATGCCGCTCAAGGAGGGAAGATGTATTCGCAGCTTTGCAGGAGTTAAAAAAGGAATATGAAGAAAAACAATCCTCACTAATGCTCGCTGAAGATGGCGATTTCTGGAAATTCACAGTCAGAGACCATTTCATTCCTATCATAAGGAAGATTGTTACAGAGACAGAGCTTACAAAGAGCGTACTTGAAACATTAGCAGTCATTGCCTTCAAGTACCCGATTCTGCAGTCAGATTTGATTAAGATAAGGACTAATAAATCCTATGAGCATCTTATGGGTCTCGAAAAGTCTGGCTACATTTCCAGACAAAGGCATGGAAGAACAAATTTAATTAAGCTAACTGAAAAATTTTTTAGGTATTTTGATCTTACGGAAGAAAGCTTAAGGGAAAAATTCAAGGATTTTGGAAGCATTGCGCAGGCGATAAAGGAAAAAGAAGAAGAAGTTGAGAAAATAAAAGTTGAGCAGCGTCAAAAAGCTGAGGATTTGAGGAAAGAGGACGAGAAAATCAGGAAAGAGATAGAGGCGCTGGATGAAAGTGATGAAGAATTTGAAATTCCTTTAGAGATTTATAAAACTAAGTCCAATGATGTTATTTCGGAGGAATTTTCAAAACAGGGCAGTTTAATTCAGGAAAAGGACAAAATTGGTGAATTGGAGATTATTGATGAAGAGCAAAAAGAAATGAAAATAAAAGAAACAAGAACAGAAAAAATAGAATTGCCGCCCGAACTAAAAGAAATGAAAATCGATAATGGGCATACACAAGCTCCGCCAGAAGACCTTAAGCCAATACCAAAACAAAAAAAGAAAAATAGAGGGATACAATTAACAGCTGAAATGAAAAAGATTGTTGATGAAAAGGTTGAGAGGATAACTGGCATGCAAAAAGAAGACAAAGCGGAAAATACAGAGACTTGATGCCTTCTAAAAATTGGTTTTTAATAATGCCCTAAGAAAGTAGTAACAAAATTGAGACAAAATGTTCCTTCTCCAATGCCCAAAGTGCAAGAATAAGATGAAGTACCAGAGTAAAGATATTTATATCGCTGGAAAGAAAAAGAAATGTGTTTATTGCAACAAAAGTTTTTCTGTGAATGTGTCAATAATTAAGAAAATCTAGTTTTATTTTTCCATATAGAAAATTTCTATATTGAAAATAATACGAAAACATAATCCTTATAAAGTATTGGAGCTCCCATTTTATAGACGACAAATGGACATTCAAATTCTCTAAAAAATGGCTGAAGAAACTCAGGAGAAATTAGGAACGAAAATAGTACCTAGAATTATTCAAGAAGAGATGAAGCAAAGCTATTTGGATTATTCTATGTCAGTTATTGTTGGAAGGGCATTGCCTGACGTTAGAGATGGTTTGAAGCCTGTGCACAGGCGTGTTTTGTTTACGATGTGGGAGGTAGGTTTGCTCCACAATAAGCCGTTCAAAAAAGCTGCAAATGTCGTAGGAAATTGCATGGCTCGTTTTCATCCCCATTCTGATGCTGCAATTTACGACACTCTTGTAAGGCTTGCTCAAAATTTCTCTATGCGCTATCCCTTAGTCGATGGCCAAGGAAATTTCGGTAGCGTTGACGGTGACCCTGCTGCTGCAATGAGGTATACAGAATGCCGCTTGACAAAACTCGCAGAGGAAATGCTTGAAGACATTGACAAGAGAACAGTCAGATTTATTCCGAATTTTGACAATAGCACGCATGAACCGATTGTTTTACCATCAAAACTTCCGAATCTGTTGATTAATGGTGGCTCTGGGATTGCAGTTGGAATGGCTACAAACATTCCTCCAAATAATCTTGGAGAAGTAATTGATGCTGTAATTAGGCAAATTGACGATAAGGATTTGAGCATTGATGAAATAATGGGCATAATCCAAGGTCCAGATTTTCCAACTGGCGCAATCATTTGCGGCAGAAACGAGATAAAAGAAGCTTACTCGACTGGGAGAGGAAAGCTCCTTGTAAGGGCTAAAACAAGCATCGAGCAAGGCAAGAACAGGTCCGTAATTATTGTAAACGAGATACCATTCATGGTTAATAAATCAGAACTTCTGGAAGAAATAGCGGACATTATCAGGGATAAAAAAATAGTTGACATTTTTGACCTAAGGGACGAGTCTGACAGGCATGGGATAAGAATCGTTATTGAGCTGAAGAAAGATGCTGACTCAAACGTTGTTCTTAACCAGCTATTTGAGCACACAAGAATGCAGACGACATTTGGCATAATAATGCTTGCGCTTGTCAATAATGAACCAAAGATTCTGAATATCAAGCAGCTAATCCACTATTATATAGAGCATAGAAAGGAAGTTGTAAGAAAAAGGACTTTGTTTGATTTAAACAAAACGCAGACAAGAGCCCATGTTCTGGAAGGCTTGATAATTGCCTTAACAAACATAAATAACATCATCAAATTGATTAAAGAAAGCAAGTCAGTAGAGACAGCAAGGGAAGAATTGGCAGCCGATTTTAATCTGACGAACGAGCAAGCAACCGCAATTCTTGAAATGAGACTGCAAAGACTTACTTCTCTAGAGCAGGAAAAAATAAAGCAAGAGCATTCTGATTTATTGAAATTAATCGAAGAGCTTAAATCTATTCTCTCAAATCAGCAAAAAATTCTTGATATAATAAAGTCAGAGTTAAGCGAATTGCGGAATAAATACAGCGACGTAAGAAAAACAAAAATAATCGAAGTCGAAAATACGGAGATTGAAACTGAGGATTTAATCAAAGACGAGGAAATGGTAGTGACAGTCACCAACTCTGGCTACATAAAGCGGCTTCCGTTGCAGACATATAAGCTGCAGCACAGGGGAGGAAAAGGCATAATAGCAACAACAACCAAGGAGGAAGATATTGTAAAGCATATTTTTATTGCAAGCACGCATTCCTATATATTATTCTTTACAAATAAGGGTAAAGTTTATTGGCTAAAAGTTTATGGCCTTCCAGAGGCAAGCAGGCAGGCAATGGGGAAAGCGATTGTGAATCTCCTTGAGCTTCAGAATGACGAATTTGTGACTGCTTTTGTACCTATAAGGAATTTCAATAATCAAAGCTATCTTATTATGGCGACAAAGAAAGGAACTATTAAGAAAACAGGGCTTATGGAATATAGCAATCCAAGAAGGCACGGCATTATTGCAATCACCCTTGAACAAGGAGATGAGCTGATTAATGTCGAGTTAACAGACGGCAGCAATCAAATTATCTTAGCCACAAGAAACGGATTAGCTGTGAGATTTGAAGAAAGAAACGTTAGGCCGACGGGGAGATCCGCACATGGCGTTCGAGGAATAAGTTTAAGGGATAATGATGGGGTTATTGGGATGGTGGTTGCCTCAGATGAGAAGACCTTGCTGTGCTTGACTGAAAACGGCTATGGAAAAAGAACTTTAATATCTGAGTACAGGCTTATCAACAGAGGCGGCTCTGGGGTAATAAACATCCAATGCAGCGAGAGAAACGGCAAGGTTGTTTCTATTTGCTCTGTAACGGAAAATGATGATATAATCTTTATAAGCAAAAATGGAATAATCATAAGAGTGCCTGCAAGCGATATCTCAGTAATCGGAAGAAGCACGCAGGGAGTGAGGCTAATGAAGCTTGAGCCCAGTGACAAGGTTGTTGCTGCTGTGAAAGCCCCGAAAGAAAATGACAATAAACAGCCATTAATATTGAAAGATGAGCAAAATTAATTCAAATAAAAATGCAAAAGAAAAAAGTGACAATTGGGCTTGTGCAGTCAGCAGCTTCGAGCGACATTGAATCCAATGTCAAGAAGGCTTTGGAGAATGTTAAGGTAGCTGCAAAAAAAGGCTCTAAAATTGTGTGCCTTCAAGAGCTGTATAATGTAATCTACTTTCCCCAATACAGAAAAAAGAATTTTAGTAAGTTTGCTGAAACAATTCCCGGAACTTCGACAAAAATGTTCTCTAAATTGGCTAAGGAGCTCGGCATAGTAATAATCTTGCCCCTGTTTGAAAGAAAAGGCAACAGGCACTATAATTCAGCTGTCGTCATAAAATCCGACGGAAAATTAATGGAAACATATCGCAAACTCCACATACCCCATGACCAATTATTCTATGAAAAAAATTATTTCGATGAGGGCAATTTAGGATATAGGGTTTACAAAACTAAATTTGCCAATTTTGCCGCGCTTATATGCTATGACCAATGGTTCCCTGAATCTGCGAGGATTGCTGCATTAAAAGGAGCGGATATAATATTTTATCCGACAGCGATTGGTTACATAAAAGATTGCAAATCAGCAGAAGGCGATTGGCAGGAAGCATGGGAAACAGTGCAAAGATCGCACGCAATTGCCAATGGCGTCCATGTCGCGGCTGTTAACAGGGTTGGCCAGGAAAATAAGCTTCAATTCTGGGGAGGCTCATTTGTCTGCGATGCATTTGGAAGAGTGCTTAAGCGTGCAAAATCCGATGAACAAGTATTAGTTGTTACAATCGACATAAGCCAAAACAAAAAGATACAAGATGGATGGGGATTTCTTAGGAATAGAAGGCCCGACACTTATGAATTGCTTGTCAAAAATAAAAAATGAATGCAGCTAGCGACAAAAAGGACATCACTAAAAATACCCCATTTGAATTAGGATATCACATGCCTGCAGAATGGGAACGGCATGACGCAGTCTGGCTGTCTTGGCCTTATGATACCAATGCTTTTCCTGGCAGAATTCAAAATGTAGAGAAAACTTTTGTCAGCTTTATCCAAGGAACTCACAAAAGCGAAAAGGTCAATCTTCTTGTCAAGAATAATAACATAAAATCAAGAGCTTTAAGTTTTTTGAAAAAAGCGAAGATCGATTTGAATAATGTTAATTTTTATAATAAAGATTATGCTGATGTGTGGTTCAGGGACTACGGCCCAATTTTTGTTGTTAACAGAAAGCAAGAGAAGCTTGCAATGGTGAAATGGATTTTTAACGCGTGGGGCAGAAAGTATATTGATTTGATGCGGGATGACAACGTGCCATCTTTTATAAGCGAAAAGATGGGATTGCTTTGCTTCAAGCCTGAAATTGTGCTGGAAGGTGGTTCAATTGAGGTGAATGGAAAAGGCATACTTCTTACAACCGAGCAGTGCTTACTGAACAAAAACAGAAACCCTTTGCTAACCAAATCACAGATTGAAACGTATCTAAGGCAGTATTTTGGAGTTAGCCATATTATATGGCTGAAGGATGGCATTGAAGGCGATGACACAGATGGGCATATTGACGACATCGCCAGATTTGTCAGCGACAAGTTAGTTCTTTGCTCATATGAGCATGACAAGCAAGACAAAAACTTTAAGTTACTCAAAAAAAATTATGAAATTTTAAGGGATTACTCCGATCATTATGGGAAGGAATTTGAGGTAGTAAAACTGCCAATGCCCGGATTCATAGGAGATAAACATTCCAGGCTTCCAGCAAGCTACGCCAATTTTTATATAGGAAATAAAAGCGTGCTAGTTCCATTTTTTAACGACAAAAATGACAAAAATGCCCTTGGCATTATCCAAAATTGTTTTCCGAACAGAGAAGCTGTTGGAATTGATTGTGCTGACTTGCTTTATGGGCTCGGGACTCTGCACTGTATAAGCCAGCAACAACCTTCTATTTAAAAACAAACTTTTTTATAGTTATAGGGGTATTTACATTTATGAAAAATATAAAATTGCTGCTTGACGAAGTTCTTAAAGAAATAAACCCAGATAGAGAATCCAAAAATGAATTATTTGAAAAATTAAACATCATCATTAGAAAAATCAACCAAAATCAGAAAAATATCAAGGCAATTCTTGGCGGTTCCGGAGCAAAAGGAACTTGGCTGAAAACATTTGATGCAGATATATTTGCGCTATTTGACTACAATAAATATAAGGATAAAAGCGATAGATTGTCGGACATCTTAGAAAAGATATTAAAAAAAAAGTTTAAAAATGTGGCAAGATTGCACGGCTCCAGAGATTATTTCCAGATTAAGCATGGCAAATTCACATTCGAAATTGTTCCGATATTGAAAATTCAAAAGTCAGAGCAAGCTTTGAACATAACTGACGTCAGTCCTTTGCATTCAAGATGGGTTTTAACCCACAAAAAGCTTCTTGATGAGATGAGGTTGACAAAGCAATTTTGCCAAGCTCAAAATGCCTATGGCGCAGAGAGCTACATAAGGGGGCTTTCCGGCTATGTGTGCGAGATTCTGACTGTTCATTACGGCTCTTTTTTGAATTTAATAAGAAATGCCGCTAAGTGGAATGATAAGGTTGTTATTGACGTCAAAAAATATTACAAGGCCAATGATGTTTTTAAATTAGTGAATACCTCTAAGCTTTTATCTCCGTTGATTGTTGTTGATCCTGTGCAAAAAGACCGGAATGCGGCAGCGGCTTTGAGCCATGAAAAGTTTGAGGCATTCAAAAAATCTGCAAGGGAATTTCTGAAAAACCCTTCCGATAAATTTTTTGTTAAAAAAGACTTGGGATTGGAGTTTACGCCCAAAAAGTCAAAAAGAAAAAAGCTGATAATTGTCAATGTTAAGCCATTGGCCGGAAAGACGGATGTTATCGGGGGAAAATTGCTAAAGGTCTATGAGTTTTTCAAGGAAGAGCTTAAAAAGCACGATTTCAAAATAATAAAAACTGATTGGGAATGGGACAAAAAGAACGACGCTATTTTTTATTTTTTGTGCACCAAAATGCAGTTGCCAAAATATGCTAAGATTGAAGGTCCGCCGCTTAAAATGAAGCAGCATGTTGAAAATTTTAAGAGTGTCCATAATAATGCATTTGTCAAAAACAATAAGATTTTCGCCATAGAAAAAAGAACTTTTGTTGTGCCGGAAGAATTATTAAGGAATATTGCTAAAATTGAATTTGTTAAGGGAAGAAGCGAATCAATTAAAATTCAAGCGAACTGACTCAAGGAATGCATATCGAGATTTAATGTAAGGGTTTAAAGAAGGTTAAAAATTTCAAAATTTATTGAAAATCGTTTATTTCAAAAATCTTAATGCCGAGATGACGGCTCCAACCACTAAAGGCACTATCAAATTGTCATTAACTTGCTCGGCTCCAATTTTTATTTCAATCGCTTCAACAGTCATTGCAGCCAAAGATGCAAAAAATGCCTCATGCCAAGGAACGAAAGCTGATGCCCCAATAAAACCCGCAAAAACACCGGCAACTGTTCCTTCCAGGAATTTGGTTCTGGACAATGGATGCTTTATTTTGCCAAAATGCAGCCCGTATAAATGCGAAATTGAGTCTCCCAAAGCCAAAACCATTATAGAGGCCATCACTATTTCCTTAGTGAATAGCAACATTACAAAATATATCCCAATAAAATAAAAGATAATGCCTCTGCCAGGAAATCTATTTAATTCTTCATCCCGTTCAAATTTTCTCAGCAGTTGATAAACAATGGGAATTTTTGTTTTTTTCTTGATTAGATGAGACAATAATAAGCCTATGACGATAATTGCCAGAATGATATTCTTGCTTATTGCACCAAACTTTATCAGAAAAACGATTGCCACACCTAAAAGAAGATGAAAGATCTGCCTTCTGAATTCTAAGCTCCCCATAGTTTTTCTCCCTTGTATAATTTTAACATGAAATTTCCAACAAAATATCCGGTTAGCGCGCCAAAAACAACATCACTTAAAAAATGAAAATTAAAATAAACTCTAGTAAAGGCAACTAAAATTGCAAAAGCAATCCAAAAAGATCTGTATTTTGGCAAGTATCTACTTAACATTGGCAGTAAAGAAAATGCAACCATTGAGTGATGGCTTGGGAATGAATAGTCAATTATGCCGACAAATGGGTAAAACAACAATCCGATGGGCCTTTGCCTTTGAATAGCCAATTTGGCGATTAAAGCCAGCAAAAATGAAGTGATTGAGGTCAGCCATAAGAAACATACCAACTTCTTGTTCTTTTTATAGAGAATAAGTGAAGGAAATGCCAGCATCACAATGGCAACAACTCCGGAATTTGAGATAATGCTAAGTACCAAATCCAATGGCCAAAAACTCATATCCTTAAAAAAGGAACTCACTTGAGCATCGAAACTAAATGAAAAAGTAAGTAACAAAATCCCAAACACCAAAAGTAAAGCGCGGTTTAGTTTGTTCATCGCATTAAATCATGACTTATTATTTTATTTGAAATTAACTTGCCTGGCCATATTTTGCAGCCTGGGTTTACAATGACATTTTTTGCATTTACATTATCCGCAATTATGGCTCCTAGTCTGCCGACATTTATTTTTTCGTTCTTGACTGCTGAAAACACATTGTTCTCTGCCAAAATTTTGCCTTGAAAATTCACATTTTCTCCTATCACAGAATCCTCAACAATGGAATTTGTGCCGATAGAGGTGCTGTCCATTATGATAGAATTCTTAACATAACCATTTATTATGCAATTATTTCCGATACTTGAGTCTTTGACATTTCCATAAATTTTTGAGTTTTTTCCAATAATGTTTTTATTTCCCCTTAATGTTCTGTCTGCCTTAAGCAGGTCCCAGGGATAACCGATAGGAATCCATTTCTTGCTTTTTATGCAGCGTATTTTTTCTTCCTTGGACAATAATCTGACTGCGTCTGGCAGCTCAAATTCGTTTCTTTTGGATTTTTTTATTTTCTCAATACAGCTGAATATTTTTTTGTCCAATAAATAAAATGCTGCGCTTACCATGTTCGAGACAGATTTCTTGGGCTTTTCAACAAAGTCGATTAGAATTCCGTTTTCTTCAACTACAACGCCAAAATTCTGCGGGTTTATTGCCTTTGATATTAGTATAGAATACCTATGATTAATGCAGCTTCTAATGTCCTCTTCTGGGTAGATATCATCACCCATCAATAGAATAAATCTGTCTTTAATATATGATTCTAGAATAGAGATTGCATGAGCTGTTCCAAGCTGCTGCTTTTGAGTTACATATCTTATTTTTAGATTTTTATAGTTATTTCCTATATATTTTTTGATTAGTTCTTTTTTATAGCCAACTACAATAATAACTTCAGAAACATAATGCCTTAAATTTTCAAGATGATGCTCAAGCAGAGTTTTGTTTGCGACTTTAAGCAGCGGTTTAGGCTTTGTTAGCGTCAATGGATATGTCCTAGTTGATTTTCCTGCTGCCAAGATTACTGCCTGCATTTTTAATTATAGCAAGTTTGACAGTTTTTTAATATCATTATTTGCAACATGCGTGTAAATCTGAGTAGTTTGAAGATTTGCATGCCCCAACAACTTCTGAATGTGCCTTATGTCAGCTCCAGCTTCAAGCAAATGCGTTGCAAAGCTATGCCTCAATATATGCGGCGTTGTTCTTTTGGTGATTGCAGCTTTTTCAGAGTTTAAGAAGGTGGATGCAGTGTGGCGATACTTCTTAATTGTTTTTGCAGAGTATCTTCTCAGTTTAAGCTCATCCAACAATTTGTTGATTAATAATAGTTTTTCAACCACAAAACTACTGAAGAACATATCTATATAAATATTTCCCTTAATAAAACTAAGGGAAATAGTTGTTAAATGCAATTCTCAAGTCGGCTATTTTAAAGAAAGAGGCTTGGGACTCTAGGTGATTATTTTATCTTCTTCATTAAAAAAGTTGATTTAGGTTTGAATCCTAATTTAATCCATACTTTCATGGCTAATTTATTAGCGTCATAAACATTTGTCTTGGCATATTTTATTCCTTTCTTTTTTAAGAATTTCAATGCCCCATTAGTCAATGCTTTAGCTATACCCTTTCCTCTATAATGTTTATCTGTTGTTGCTGAATTTAAGTAACCATATTTTTTGATTTTAAAACAACTCTCATTCTTTTTAACAAAAAACTCAATAAATCCAATTACTTTCCCATTTCTATCTGCAACTAAAATATGGTTACTTGCTTTTTTAATATCTTTTTTAGCGAATTTAATTTGATTCTTCAAAGTCATTTTTTTCTCAAATTCCAATAATGGATCAACTTTTTTGTGAGGTTCCCAAAACTGGAAGTATAACTTAGCCAAATCTTCTGCGTCAGATAATTTTGTTTTTATTTCCATCCACTTGTTGAGTTAAAAAAAGACCATATCTAGATTGTACCCTATAAATTTCTTTTATACTTTTTTTATTTATTCCGCCATGTCTATTCAGAATTAAATCAAACTCATTGTCTCGAAAAGGCAATTTTTCAACTTCATTTGCTTCCAGAACTTTAACACCTAACGGTTCAAGTAGATTTTTTGCAATTGGAACATTTGGATGGTATCCTTCTATTGCAACAGCTTTAATGTCGAATGGTGCAAATTTTGAAAAAAGCTCCCCACCTCCTGTAGCCATATCTAATACTGATTTTGAGTTTTTAAGCAATTTTTTTGCTAACTTGAAATAATCCCAATGAGGTTCTTCTTGATTGAATCTGCTTTGAATATGGGAAAAATTCCATCCTTTGAAAATTGCTTTTTCATCTTCCTTTAACTTTTTGATTAAGTTTTCTGTGGACATATATCTCAAATATTATTCTTACTTTAAATATTTTCCTTCATGCCATTAATTCTATGTCATCCAAATATCAACCAGTTTGCGTATTGCTTGTTCGTCTTCTTTATTATTCATTTTTCTCTTTCCCCTTTGTTTTTCTGTGTAACTTTATAGACCTTGCCTTTTTGGTCATAATTTATCCATTCTCCTACTGGCTTACCTATTTTAAAATGTCCAGAGCGTTTGAGAGTTCCATCAAGGCGATACCATTCCCATTATCCGTCTGGTTGTCCACCTTTTATTTTACCTTTAGACCATATTGTTTTTCCATCAGCATGATATTTGATAGTATAACCTCTAACAACTTTTGATTTTTTTGGAGGAGCAGACCTCTTTCTCATTTCTCTTCTCCTACCTTCTCTAAATCTTTGATAATAATCTTTTTCATCTTGAGCATTGCTGGTGTTGTTTTCTCAGGATTCTTAGACATAAGTTCACCCATATTTTCAGGAATGATTTGCCAAGATGGGCCATATTTGTCCTTTACCCATCCGCATTGTTCGCTTTCTGGCACTGCAGAAAGCTTTTCCCAGTAATAATCAATCTCCTCTTGATCCTTGCAGTTAATTATGAAAGAAACCGCTTCTTTAAACTTGAACTTATGCTCTTGAGCAGAATCCATTGCTCCAAACATCTGTCCTGCTAATGTGAAGAATGAATGTGCCACAGTTCCATCTCTGTCCGGAGCTTGATTTTGATATCTAAATATATCTCCTACTTTTGAATCATCAAATATAGAGCAATAGAAATTCATTGCTTCTTCAGCCCTTCCACAAAAATCTTGCGTGAACATCAAGTGAGGTATTATTTTTTGTTTTGGTTTTCCTTCACTAAAAAATATTATTTGCCATGAAACTCCATATTTATCCTGTATCCATCCGTATTTTGGACTAAATGGATATTTGTCAAGTTTCATAAGAATTTTTCCATCTGGAGATAATTTATCCCATAATTCATTTACTTCCTTTTCTGAATCACATGAAATTGTAAATGATATAGATGGATTTATTTTGAAATAAGGGCCTGCACTTATGGACATAAAATTGGATCCCATTATTTGAAAACCAACTACATCACAATCCCCAGAAGGAGTGTTTTTTATAATTGACTTGTGCGTAATCTTAGAGTCTGGAAAAATAGAAGTGTAGAATTCTGCTGCTTCAACTGCTTCCTTGTCAAACCATAAATGTGGAACTATTTTTTGTTTTGTCATTTTATTTATTGTTCGTTAACCTATTTAGTTCTTTCTTATTTTTTCAACGATGATTGCAACCGGGCCAACAACAAGGTCGACGCTTTCCTTCTATAAGCTCGGTACATGCCCTCTCAATCCTGAGATTCCTCGTCTCCAGTTTCTTGGCAGACTCAATCCAGCAGATCCACTCATTGCGTGCAAGTGGCGTAATATCCTCCCATGCTGCTCGAGCCTTTGGGGTAGAAGTAAGTGCTTTTCTTAAATCCACTGGCACTTTGTGCACCACCCCGCCAGCGATTTCTCTTTTAGCTTTTGTCATATTTGGGAAAGGGAGACACCCCCATTTTGCAGCGCTTTTCAGGTCTTCACCTATATATTCAGCATATTGAAGTGCCACCATATTTCATCCATATCTTTCCTGCATCAGAAGACATTTTCTTATAAACTTTCAAATTCTTTTTTGGAACTATCAATACATATCCATCGACATATCGTATTGCCACTATTTTCACCCTATTGTTTAAATAAATTGTTAATGATATTTATAAATTTTTATAAATCAAATCGGTAAATCGGATAGTTCTACTTTAGTCGCTATTAGCAATCAAACAACAGCCTCACAAATCAATTCAGAATTAGGCAATTTCTGGTTTATTTGCTGAGAAATAATTGGATTCTTTTCAACAATCTTATTTCTTATTTTAATTTGGAATACTAATCTAATTTCTATAATATTTTCGTGAACATTAATAATAAACTACCAATTTGGTATGCTCAATAAACTTTTCTTGTCAATATTTAGATATTCAGAAGCATCAAATATTTGAATTCCAGTTAAAAATCCTTCTTTATCTACATCTACCGCTAGATTATCTAACAATTCAATGGATTTAACATATTCCCTGTCTTTAGTTTTAAAGAATAGAATGTCATGTTTGAAATCATAATCAACTAGACATTAAAAGACTAAATAAGGCAGAGCTTCTTAAATTAGTTGGGCATTATTACAATAAAGAATATGATAAGATTTTTGAATAGTTTCCTCTTAAATAGCCACAACATTTATAAATAAGTATCCCTTACTATAAGAAAATAAGAATATTGGAGGTCAAAATGCCAGAAACTATTAAGATGTCGTCAAGGGGTCAAATTGTAATACCTCAAGATATAAGGGAGGAAATTAAAGCTAGTGAGGGAACTA
>JBBSVT010000012.1:0-4707 GCA_038046685.1 Nanobdellota archaeon | reverse complement strand
ACGAATGATGGTCTTTGAAGAGGTGTTTATAAGGAAAACTGCGAAAGTCTAGTATCCACGCAACGCCTTGTACACCAAACATTTATATACATGTCCATCTTTTCCAATTAAGAGCCCGTCACGAGAGTACCAAATGGAGCTCACGCTAAATGCAAGCAATGAGCTTTGGGGTTAGTGTAACGGGCAACAAACTTAATAATTAAGTGCACTAGAACAAGCTAAATCATTATTATCACTCACTATTGTTATTTTGATTTAAGATAAGTATAGATTAAGTAAAGTAGGGATAATTAAGTGAACTTGTTCTAATTGCTTAAGATGGAGAAGCTGTTATGCTCATCAGTTCATTTCATTTACCAAATGGAACTATTGATTAGGTAGCTTCTTCTCTGATTAGGAGGTAGGTTAAAATGGGTAAAATAAGTCCTGTAGCAACGAAATATATTGTTCATGCAAATATAGAGATAGAAGGTGTAGTAGACAGGCCGGATGTTATCGGCGCTATTTTCGGGCAGACCGAAGGGCTTTTGGGAGCAGACCTTGAATTAAGAGAGCTCCAAAAGTCAGGCAGGATTGGGAGAATTGAGGTAAACACTGAAACAAGAACGGGAAGAACAAAAGGCTCAATCATAATTCCTTCTTCTTTGGATAAAGCTGAAACATCAATAGTTGGAGCAGCTTTGGAAATAATTCAGAGGATAGGGCCCTGCAATGCTAAAATAGATGTTGTTAACATAGAGGATGTGAGAATAAGCAAGAGGAGCATGGTGGTCGAAAGGGCTAAAGAATTGCTCAAGAAGATGATGGAGCAGACGATGCCAGATTCTCAGGAGCTTGCAGATGAAGTGGCTGCCTCAGTAAGGGTTATGGAGATCGGTGAATACGGCAAAGACAGGTTACCGGCAGGCCCCGCAGTAGATGAAAGCGATGAAATCATAGTTGTTGAGGGACGTGCCGATGTGCTGAACCTCTTGAAGCACGGCTTTAAGAATGTAATCGCAATTAACGGTACTTCTGTGCCTGAAACACTCATAGAGCTAAGCCAGAGAAAGGTCGTTACTGCTTTTGTTGATGGCGACAGAGGCGGAAACCTGATAATCAAGGAACTCACTTTGGTTGCAGACATAGATTTTGTTACAAAGGCTCCGGATGGAAAGGAAGTTGAAGAAATAACAAAAAAGGAAATCCATAAGGCGTTGAGAAGCAGAATATCTGGAGAGCAGGCAAAGCTCGAGTTATCAAGAGAGCCGGAAAGAACCTCAATGGAGCTTGTCAAAAAACCACAGCATCAGCAGCAGCAATTCCAAAGGCCATTCCAGCGGCCATATCATCCTGTGCCTAATATCAGAAGAGTGCAGGTCTCAATTGAGGAAAAAAACAAATTCAAATCTGTGCTTGAAGACTTAATTGGCACAAGAGGGGCAGAGATACTTGACGCCAAGCTTTCAATTCTTGGCAAGGTCCCAATTAGCGAGATACATACAGCATTAAAAAGTTCGATAAATGCCCATGCTGTCGTATTTGACGGAAGCATAGAGAAAGAGATGGTAAAAGCGGCAGAGGAATGCAATGTCAAGTTTTTGATTGGAATGGATTCAAGAATCAAGCAGAGCGAAACAAGGGTGAATTTATTGACTGTGAATGAGCTTTAAAATTATAAGCTTTAAATTAAGCTCCTTGACAAACTCTTTTCGCAAGCCGGCACTTTATTCATCTTGCAGAAATTTTCTTTTATAGTTTCGGCTGTGTGGACTCCGCCAAACTTAATTACATTGTTTATCAAGAATGACGGAAATATTTTAATTTCAAGCTCTTTTGCAAGGGCGCCATTTGACAAATGTCTTTCAAATTTAACTTCCTTAAACGCATCCAAGAATTCGTTTAGGTTTTTTTCAGCTTTTATGCTTGCATTATCCTTTTCAACCACAAACAAGTCCAGTTTATTTTGGATACTATTTCGCTTAAAATAATAAGTTGAGCCGGACGCGTCATTATCCAAAACAAACATGTTTTCTGCCTCGGTAAAAATTTGCCGGTATTGCTCAAATTGCGGTTTTCTTGTTATATTTGCATCTAGGATGTATAATGGCAGCAATTTCGCATTAAATTTTTCTGCAACTGTTTTGCCGTCATTTGTATTGTAGTCTATTTCCTTTGCACTTATTGCTCCAAACCAGCTCTCTAGAATGCTTAATACTCTTTGAGCGTCGCAATTAAAGCAGTTCTTCCTGTCATTTACAATGAGGATATTTACCTTTTCTATATCAATTGATTCACACTTTGATTCTTTCGTTCCTGGATTCAAGCAGAAACTTTCTTTGCCCTCTTGCTTGCAGTCATCATTAGAATCACACACTGCAACAAAAATGACTTCGCTTTGTTTTTTGTCCAGCGTTGCCTCATGGGCATTGTCATTGCCTTTAAATATAGAATATGAAAAAAATATGATAAAAACCATCACTATGAAAACAATCGCGTAAGTGAAGAATTTATTGTCCCTTTTCTTATCCTCAGTGTCTGGCACAGGTTCATCAGGAACTGGCTCTTCCACCTTATCCGGCTGAACATTCACAGGCTGAGGCTCAAAATGCTCATGCTCTTCATCTTGAATGACTCTTAACTCTATTTTTTCCTCCGCTCCAGTTCCCGCAGCAGCATGCTTGGCTTCGGCTTCATTTTTTTCTGTTATTTTCCTTTCCTCTATTTTTTGTATTGCCTCTTCTTTGCTTCGCCCTTCCGATTTTTGGATTTCCCCAAGTTTTTTCTCAATTCTGTACCTGCCCTTTTCAAATTCATCCTTGCTTATAACCTCAGCTTCAAAACTCTCTCGTAGAAACCTTAATTCCTGCTCCAGCCTTTCTTTCTGAGATTTGTTGTCCATAATGCCCTCATAAAGCGTAATTTAGGTAATAAATAAATCTTTCTAATAAAGATTAAGATATTTGTTACTAACGAGTTTCAATAAAAACATTTATAATCTTTTACAGGGTTGATTGGGCATGTTTGACATCCTAATAGGACGAAGCGAAGCCGACAAAGAAAAATATGGCCTTCAAGGAACAATCTATCTTGGGAAACACTATGTCAAAATGGGCCAGATAGTTTCTTTGTCAAATAAGGTTTATCTTGATGTTGCTAAAAGCCACGTGGTTTTTGTTGTCGGAAAACGAGGATCTGGAAAAAGCTACAGCATGGGAATAATCTCAGAGGGAATTTATGATTTGCCCGATGAAATCAGGAATAATCTGGCCGTCATAATGCTTGATACTATGGGGATTTATTGGACAATGAAGTATCCAAATAACAAGGAAAGGGACTTGCTTGGTGACTGGGAGCTTGAAGGCAAAGGCATGAATGTGCAGATTTTCACTCCGATCGGTTTTTATGAGGAATACAAGGAAAAGGGCATTCCAGCAGATTTCCCATTTTCCATTAAAATTAGCGATTTAAATGCTGAAGAATGGTGCATGATTTTTAATGTTTCCATTACAGAGCCAATTGGAATCTTAATTGAGAGGATTGTAAATGGCTTAGCCGAAGATGGTAGCGATTATGACATTAAGGACATCGTTAAAGCGGTTGAATCTGACGGCAGATCAGAAAAAAGCGTGCAGGATGCTGTACAAAACAGATTTTCAGTTGCCGAAAAATGGGGGCTGTTTAGCAAAAAAGGAACTTTAATAGAGGATTTAGTGATTCCCGGGCAAATAACTGTATTGGATGTAAGCGCTTATGCGACGACTTCTGGAGCTGAAAATTTAAGAAGTTTGGTTATTGGATTAGTTGCGCAAAAATTGTTTGTCCAGAGAATGATTGCAAGAAGGGCAGAGGAAGAAGCATCTATAAAAGAAGAAATACATTTTTTTGAAGAGGAAAAAGAGGAAAAGAAAGAGCCGATTGTTTGGCTTATAATTGATGAGGCCCACGAGTTTTTGCCTAACAAAGGGAAAACTCCTGCAACATTGCCATTAATCACAATACTTAGGGAAGGAAGGCAGCCTGGAATATCCCTTGTCTTGGCTTCGCAGCAGCCTGGCAGAATCCACACTGATGTGTTTACACAAGCAGATGTTGTAATAGCCCACAGGCTGACTGCAAACATTGATGTGCAAGCCTTAGGCAATATAATGCAAAGCTACATGCGGGAAGGACTTGACAAGCAGCTTAATTTACTGCCGTCAGAAGAAGGCGCAGCGATAGTTTTCGATGATTTAAATGAGAAATTGTATCCTATAAGAGTAAGGCCGAGATACACATGGCACGGCGGCTCAGCTCCATCTGCTTTGCCGAAAAAGAAAAAGGTGTTTGAGGTTTAGTTTATCATAGTTAATAGTATTAACTATTACCCCACCTTAATAAAAACCATGGAATCAATTTAATCCAGCCTTTTCAAAATATCCTCTGGGCTAGCAATCTCTAATCCAAATCTTTTTTTAAGCTCTACTTTTCTTTTCAGCATTCTTTCATTGTTCGTAATAAAACAGTGTGTCTTTGCATTCATTACCGCATTAATGTACTGTATAAAACTATCGCTTCCAAATTCATCATAGAACATATCTTTGTACAATTCATTATATTCTTCTATTGTAAAAAATTTTTCTTCAAAAGCCTGACTTAATATGTTCTCCTTTTTCAGATGAAGTTTGTAATTGACTAAACTTTTGCATTTTCATTTAAAAGCATTTCTCTTGCCATTTTTATTCTTTC
>JBBSVT010000011.1:0-1471 GCA_038046685.1 Nanobdellota archaeon | reverse complement strand
AATTTCAATCTGTGCCTTCGGCACAAACTCTTGTGCTCGGGCTCGCTGTCTGCCACATCGCTCGCCCTCGCCTATTCATCGAAAATTTGAAAAATTATCGAGTGCCATCGAAAATGCTTTGCATTTATCGAGGTATTCATTGTCCTATTTCGAGGCGGAAATTAGTGGCAGAGGCAATTTCCGCCGAGACTAAAATTTGTCGCGAAGCGACGGATTGAAATTTAACTTCATGATGCTGAATAATAACTAATTTACTAATGTCTTATTAAGAAGAATTAAAAATATGAAATAAAAAAAAGAAATAAATTATTTGTTTGTGTACTTTATTCTTGTGTATATCTGCTCTAGCTTGGCTTGACTATGCCTCATCTATGTCAGTACGCCGCTCTCTATCTTTGAGGTTATCTGCCCCTGATTGGTGTGTTGGATCCCACCTACTTCAGCGCCAGTATATGTCACATTCAACGGCGAAGTAATTTTTGTGCCAGTTAGTGGACTTGCGCACATCATAGTATAAGTGCCTTTCTCCCCATTATTTAGTGTAGCTGGTATTAAATCCTCTCCACAAACTGTTGTCACACGAACACCTGTCAGATCATAACCCAAAGAATTTTGGATTATTACCTGAATTCCTGCTGCAGTTGCTTTATGGTCTATGCACGCAATACCCGATTGCAAAGTGCATTTAGAGGGCAAAAACCTGTCTGGACTCAAAACACCAAAATAAGCAAGAGCCCCAATAGCAACCAAAACAACAAGTATAGCCCAGCCATACGTCATTAAGAATTCCAACGCCGCCTGAGATTTTCTACTTAACATATATGTTCACCTCGTATTTAAATATTATCATCTTTGATTTCAAAATGATTGTATTTTTAATAAGCCATCACTCAATTTTTGAGTTTATATTGCCATAGGCTGTTTTTGTAAGATTTGTATTCTTATCCGTATACGCTAGTGTAATATCCCCCTTAAATTTGTCCTTGGCAATGCCATTGCTGCATCCTGTAACCACAAAAGTACCGTCTGTGCCGCTTAACATTTCCTGATTCAATGTTCTGCTGCAGCCGCCTACTGTAATGCTGTTCAAAATGATTGTGTATCCCTTGCTGTTTGTGATAACTAAAGTTGATTGCGTAGGCTCAATCTTGTGCTGAATGCAAGCCAGACCAGGCTCCAAAACACATTTTTCCGGCAGGAATTTTTCAGGACTCAAAACGCCAAAATAAGCAAGAGCTGCGATTGCGGCAAGAACCACTAGTATAGCCCAGCCGTATGTCATCAAGAATTCCATAGCAGCCTGAGCAGACTTTGGATGAATATTGAGCTTCATTAATTCCACCTCATTTTTGAATTTGTTTGGTCGCTTAATTTGAATGTCTATTAAATAACTACTATATAAATCTTTCCAAGAGGAGGGACTGTTACCTTAATCCCATAATAAAAAAATCTCCAAAATAGTCAAGACATT
>JBBSVT010000010.1:0-7608 GCA_038046685.1 Nanobdellota archaeon | reverse complement strand
AACGAATGATGGTCTTTGAAGAGGTGTTTATAAGGAAAACTGCGAAAGTCTAGTTTACATAGTTTTGTTTTATATGCTTGGAAATATTAATAATGGGAAACATTGATATTGGTTCCTGCAAATTTGCGTTGTTATATTTTAAACCAGAAAGGCATTTAAACTCATAAATAAAGACTGTGAGAATGGGCAATTATGATTATAAATCAAACATTTGGAAATACTATTCATTTGAATTATTTATGGGACTATGGTTTACTCTGCCAATCAGTGTTATATTCTTGAGAAGTTTTGATATTTCTTATGGGCAGATAGGGCTTATTGAATTTGTCTCAGCTATAATTGTAGTGGTGTTAGAAATACCGACCGGGGCATTTTCAGATTCTATAGGCAAGAAAATTTCATTGATTCTCGCTGCTTTGCTTTGGTGTGCTGCGATGATTGCCATAGGGTTTGGCTCCACATTCAGAATGTTTATTTTGGGCTTTGTTTTGTGGGCAATTTCAGACTCTTTACTATCAGGTACAAAATCAGCATTTGTGTATGATTCGCTTAAGAGATTAGGCAAAGAAAAGTCATATCTAAGGGTAAAAGGTATTTCAAATTTTATAGAATCATTTTCCATAATAATTGCATCACTTTTTGGCGCTTATCTTTTCACTGTGAATGTTAAACTGCCTTGGATTTTTTTTGCGGGATCTGCATTCCTTGCTTCACTATTCATGCTGGCTGCAAAGGAACCTTATACAAACCATTCAAAATATAATGTTACGAATCAGATAAAGCTTATGAAACAATCAATTTCATTTGTTGCAAGCCATTCAACAATAAGATGGATTGTAATTTATGCATCGACAATAATCCTCCCTTTTACAATTTTTAATAACCTCGTCAAGCAACCATACATCTTAGACATGGGATTCCAAGTTGTATCTCTTGGATGGATCACTGCCATTATGTATGGCGTTGGCGGGTTATTCTCAGTTTTTTCAAAAGAAATTGAGAAGCGTGTGGGTGAAAAAGGCTCATTTTTCTTAGTAACATTTGTGCATGGACTTGGTTTTATGCTCTTGGGGTTGTTTAGATTCGAACCTATGCTGATAATTGTGATTCTGATTTATATGTCAAGATTCTATAAAGATAATATTCTTGAGTATTATATCAATAACCATGTTGGCTCAAAAAACAGAACAACTGTGCTTTCCATCAATAATTTAGTCGTCAGTTTATTAAGTTCTTTTTATGTTCTAATTGGAGGTCGATTACTGGATATATTCCCTATGCAAGCAGTTCTATTTGCGAGCGGGATTATAGTTGTTATACTGTGTCTGCCAATTGTTATCACAAGATTCTATTTAAAGAAAACATTAGTATCCACTGGTAAATAGTTACCTTATTTAAATGTTTGGGGGAAGCCATATCCCGAAGAAGTAACAGTATCCCTCAAATGAACCACTCCCAAAATTAATCGTTTTCTATGCCATCAATAGGCGAGGCTTAACTTAATGGCAGAAAAGTTAAGCCGAGCACTAGAATTTGCCGAAGGCGGATTGAATTATTAAATTTGAAGTATCAAATAATTAGCACATTTTAATTTATGCTGTAATTTTCAATTTTTGCCTATTTATCTCTTCATTCACCAATTTTTTTGAAATATCCATGTCTAAATCTATCAATTTTTTAACAAGCGGGCTGTTTGGATTTAATTTGTACAATTCTGCTCTTCCAATTTTTCTAGTTTTTGTGACTATCCCTAATTTAACTATGTTATTCCAAAACTGATGTAATGTACTCCAACCTATATCAGCATTTTTTGCTATGTCTGTTAAACTGTAATCAAACTCTCGATTATCTAGAAAGAAATCTATAACTTTTACTATTGGAGAATCTCCAAATACAACTCTAAATGATGATTTTTCTTCCATTGTAATATATGATTAGAAGAACTTGTTTATATATTTTTCTATATTTGAATATACATTTATATGAACAAAACTATATAAAAACGTATTTATTCTTAGAGGTCAAGATGGACTTAAAACAGATTGTTCTTAGGAAGCTTTATAGACGTAGAGTTATTGGAGGAAAACATACTGCTGTAGAACATCTAACTAATGGTTTGCCAAGACATCTGGCAGGAGCAGCAAAAAATGCAGTTAAGGAATTAGTTAAAGAAGGCTTCATCTTGACAAAATCTACTTCTTATGGGTTGCAAGTCAGTTTAAATCCAGAAAAAATCGATGAGATTTCTAAGATTATAGGAGAAGTATCTTGAGAAAAATATTGGTTCCCGAAATTTTTGCCGGGCACTAGAAAATATTTCCGAATTTAATTTTTTAAGCAAAAACTACAAGTTAATCAAGTTACTTAAAAGCCAGCTTAACATCCCCTTCATGCACAGTTTTTCTTCCGGCGTGTTTGGCTATTTGAGCTGCTTTTGAAGAAATCGTAAGCGCAATATCCGTAAGTTCCTCAGTAAGGGCATCAACGCCGTCAGCAGAAATTCTTTTAGCGCCCGCTTTCAATAAAATTCTTGCAACACATGCCCTCGGCACAGTAGAAGTTTTTCTCGCCATGAATCCCCCATATTTTGCTCAGGCTTTTTGACAAAGTCAAAAAGATTGAGGGAGAAAACCAAAAACAACCCCTTCAGCTTTTGCGTGGCCATTTCGTAGAACAAGTTATTTAAATAACTTTCTATTTTGACAAAAAATATGGAAAAAATCTCAAGTATTGGTATAGAGAAATATGCATTGCAGAACGCCTTAAAATACAATGGCAAGGCGAATATTGGCACAGTCATAGGAATGATTCTTGCTGAAAATCCGGACTTAAGGGGAGAGGCAAAGGAAATAAGCAAGCAAGCAAGCAAAGTTATTAATGATATTAACAAAATGCCAATAAAGAAGCAGGAAGAAAGGCTTCTGGAATTAGCGCCTAAGCTTTTGGAAAAGAAGGAAGAGGGCAAAAAGAAAGACCTATTTGAGTTTATAGGCATAAGAGAAGGCCAAATAGTTAAAACAGCGTTTCCTCCTGAACCGAGCAAATATCCCCACATAGGGCATGCAAAGGCTATTATCGTTAATTACGAGCTTGCAAAGAGGCATAATGGTGTTTTTTATTTAAGGTTTGAAGACACAAATCCAGAGCTTGCACAGGAAGAATTCTACGCAATACATATTGATAATTACGAATGGCTGGGAATAAAGCCGGATAAGGTTGATTACGCCTCTGACTATATGGAGGGGCTCTATGGACATGCTGAAAAAATGATCAAGGGCAATTATGCATATGTTTGTTCCTGCAGCCAAGATACAATAAAAGAAAACAGAAAAAATGGCGCGGAATGCCTATGCAGATATAACACTACTGCCGCAAACTTGGAAGAATGGCTCGAAATGTCCAAGGCAAAAGCGGGAAAATATGTATTGAGGCTCAAAGGCCGTATGCAAAGCCCAAACACCACTCTTAGGGACCCGATCATATTTAGAATTATTGACGAGGCCCATCCTAGGACAAGAAAAAAATACAGGCTCTGGCCGACTTATGATTTTGAAAGCGCGATCATGGACGGCATTGAAGGGATAACACATCGCATAAGGAGCAAAGAGTTTGAGCTTAGAAATGAGCTGCAAAGGCTGATTCAGACTATTGCCGGCTTTAGTGAAACCAAAATTTATGAGTTTGCAAGATTTAACCTTGAGGGAGTTGAAAGCTCCGGAAGGATTATAAGGGAAAAAGTTAAGAAAAAAGAGCTTATTGGATGGGATGATCCTTCACTAACGACTTTGGTTGCATTAAGACGGAGAGGATTTCTACCCGAAGCAATTAAGGAGTTTGTGCTTTCTACTGGGCTTACAAAAACAGAAGCAATACTTACATGGAATGATCTGATAGTGCATAATAGAAGGCTGCTTGATGCAAAATGCAGCCGTTATTTTTTTGTTGAAAATCCAAAAGAAATCAGGATTGAGAATGCTCCCAAACAAAATGTGGAGCTTAAACTGCATCCAGAATTCAAGGAGATGGGGACAAGAAAATTCAAAACATTTGATAAATTTTACGTGGCTGAAAAAGACCTAAAAGGATTCGAGAATGAAAAATTGTACAGGCTGATGGACTGCCTTAACTTCATCAAAAGCAAAAATAAATTTATATTTGACTCCTTTTATTATGAAAAATATAAAAAGCACGGCGAAAAAATAGTCCACTGGCTGCCAGTGCAGAAGGATTTGGTCAAAGTTGAGGTATTGATGCCTGACAAGGAACTTAAGAAAGGCTGGGCTGAACCGCTGGTTAAAAACTTGAAAGTCGGTGAAGTCGTGCAGTTCGCCAGGTTCGGATTTTGCCGATTAGATAAAAAACAAAGAAATAAGCATGTATTTTGGTATACACACGCTTGAAACCTTGAAAAATATGGCAAATCTCTATTATGTTATGTTTGTAGCCGGATTATTTTTTATTGCGGTCTGGGTTATCCTCTGGGACCTTTATTCAAATAAAATACCAAAGAAATCACTAACAACAAATGTGCGCATTTGCCCTAAATGCAAAAAGCCCGATGTAAGCTCTGATTTGTCAGCACATTCATTTGCTCAAGGCTCTGTATTTAATAACTATAAATGCAATCAGTGCGGCCATAGCAGCATATTTTTTCCTGAAATTGAAACAATAAAATAGAATAAAAACAAAAAATGAACCTCCTTGTACTAAAGCTCGAGTTATCTTTTGTGTGTTATCAATGAGTAACAAAATTTCTGAAATCAAATAGAAAATTATATAAAAGAATTCATAAAATTGATTTTTTATTTGAAGGTGAATGATTTGAGCGTTAAAAAAGTTGGAATTGTTACTCCTGAATATTACGGTAGAGTTCATGTTGGAGGACTTGGAATGGCAGTCCACGGACTTGTTCATGCCCTTAAAAAGAAAGGAATTGATTTAAGAGTAATAACTGCACATTATAAAGATTCCTACCCAGGAACGCTTTGGGAAGGATATCATCGAGCAAGCGGAAAAGATTACAGAATTTCGACTAGCGAAGACAACGGGGTGCCAATGTACGATATTCACGGCATTAATCTTGGTCATAACTACCCATATCTGGATGCATGGGGTTCTGTACACAGAAGAGGCGCAGATGAAATCGTTGTTGCGGCCAGAACCTTTTCAAACCTAGCGACTCAGGTGCTCGATAACAATCCGGAAAGTTGGACTCCTGATGTAATACATCTTCATGAATGGCACAGCGCCGCAACTGCTGTTAATGTCGCGAATAATAAAAAATTGTCAAAAATTCCAGTTGTAACGAATACGCATAATGCAACCTATACAGGACGAGTTCCTCAAGTTCAAGATTCCCTTCCTTCTTATCACAGTGATTTTCTCTTGCCTGAAAGTCGAACTGCATTACAAGTTGGTGATAATCTATACAAAAGTCTTCTTGAAATGGGGTTCAGTCTTAGTGATGGTGCTATAACTGTGAGTGAAACTTATGCAAAGGAGTTATTAAGTGGAAAAATGCCTGTTGACCAAAGACTAAAAGAAGTAATGAGAAGAAAAGGGCTTGAAGGAATACTTAATGGATTAAATACTGAGCTATTTAATCCAATGTTCGATCCACATATAGTTCCGTACTCTGCAGAGGATGTACATTCAGTAGGGTATGGAAAGTCTGCAAATAAACAAGTTCTGCATAAAGAATTTGGCTTTGAGCCGAACTATGGAGCTTTACAAATAACCATGATGGGGCGACTGGTAGAACAAAAAGGGATTGAATTGGTTGAGAAAGCATTGGATAAAATTAACAGTATGAAGGGTGTTTACTTGCTAATCGCTGGAGAACCTGGATATGGTCAAAAGTCACACTTTGAGCAACTAGCTAAAAACGTCTCTGGAAATGTTAGAATACACCCATCTTTTGTTGGACCAAGATTACAACATCTTGTGCTTGCTGGAAGCGATGCGATTTTAATGCCTTCAAGATATGAGCCATGCGGTCTAGTGCAAATGGAGGCTATGAGATATGGCACATTGGTTGTTGCGCATCCAGTTGGCGGTTTAAAGGAAACTGTCATGCAATTTGATGGAAAAAACGGCAATGGAATTTTGATAAAGCAACTCACAACTGAAGGCATCTTAAAAGCGATATCTGAACTTCACGAACTTCATAGAAATCCTGCTTGGGTAAACGCAACAATGAATGCTGCTAGAGAAAATCTTGCTTGGGATGGTCCTCGAAAATCAGTCGATAAATATATTGCAGCATACGAAAGAGCAGTAAGAAAAAAAGCTGAAAAAACACTAAAATTAAGGAATTAAAAAGGTGTTATTCTTCAAAATTAAGAAAATGAATCTCTTGGGCCAAAGCCCGAGATATCCATTGTATGTAATGGCAAAATCTATTATCGTTAAATCGCAATTAAAAGAGCATTCGCAGCCTAATGGAAAACAGTTATGCGTGTCTGACGAGTTTTACAAAGCATTGGAAGAAAAAGTTAAAAAATCAGTTGAAGGTGCCTGCAAAAGAGCAAGGCAAAACTCAAGGAATACCTCAATGGAGATGGATTTGTAGAAGAGCTGATTATTCTCTAAGAGCTGTAATACCCGTGCAAATCAACTTTTTCATTAATCTTTCTGTCCAAAGCCTGCATCCTTTGCTGCCTTTTTGCCCTATCCAAAAGAAGATGGCTCATTTTTGACTTTATGCTGTTTAATGACTCTGTAAGCTGAGCAATCTCATCACTATTCTCGCATATCAGCCTTGATATTTGTCCACTCTTATTTCGCACTTCCTCTTCTAAAACAATTATCTGATTTTTTAATTCTTTAGTTTCCTTGTCTTCCGGCTTGAAGAATTTTGCGTATCTGCCCTCCAGTGTAATGAATTTTTCAAACTTTTCCTTCAGTTTGTCGACATCACTATAGCCTAAACTCATCCTTATAATAGATTTTTTCATATTTTGCAGATAATTATGGATATCATCTTTTGCCTTGTTTCTCTCAATATGGACTTTGCCTACAATAAAAAGGTATTCTGCAAAATGCCTGAATGATTTTGAGTTTTGGATTTGCATTTTTATAGTTCTTCTTGCCGTTCTAAATATGCATTTAATAAAACTTACGTTTTGACAAAAGCTGTTTTAGTATCCCAATCAAATCCAACATCCTCTATTGTTGGCTCTCTCGATATAGTAATTCGCTCATTTGTTATTTCGTCAATAACTGTTTCATTAATTTTTATATCGTTTTTGAGTAAATTGTCAAGAAACTTAAACTTTTCGCTCTTCTCAAAGCAGCTTCTGTGCCACCATGATGGATTGTCTGGACTCACAGCTTCTATTACTCGTGAGTAAGTTCCAGCTTCTCCATGTACATATTCCACTGCAAGCTTCCCATCATCAGCAATTGTGCACCTTGCTACAAAAGGCTCTGTTGTTCTTTCCAAGACTGGTGAATTTGCCTGCAAAGCCCCATAATAAACTGTTCCTGTAATGTTTGCGTTTCCAGCCACCATCAGCTTTTGGTTTGGAGTTGATGTTGCAATGCCAACGTTTCCAGTCCCATTTTGAATTACTACCCAGTTATTTCCACTTTCTCTAAATCCAAGAT
>JBBSVT010000009.1:0-1951 GCA_038046685.1 Nanobdellota archaeon | reverse complement strand
TATGAGAAGCTGAAATATCAAATATTCCGCAGTTTGAGCTGATTGAATAAGTTCCATCTGCTGGAGTAGTTGCAGATTCAATTATCGAGAGCCCTCGCCTTAAATCAACTTCGGCAGATTCAATTGGGTTTGAGAGTTCATTCCTTACAGTGCCTGTCAATGTTCCTCCGCAGTCACTGTCATTGCAGTCGCTTAAACCATCACAATCATTGTCTAAGGAATCTGCGCAATCTGTTTCTGTTGCAGTTTTAGCTATGCATTTTCCAGCAACTGCTAGGTCGCAGACTCCTCTTGTAGCAGCATTCATGTCACAAGTTGTGTCCTCACATTGCCTGTCAACACCACCAGCATCAGCATCAGTGCCATCACTAACCCATGCGCATCCTGCGCTACAAGTTTGATGCCTGTTGTTTGCGCATTGAGTTGTTGCAGGAGCGCAAGGACCTTCACCAACACAACTCCATGGGCCCCAAGCGCCTCCAACACAAGTTCTTTGCTGAGTTCCACAATTGTCGCATCCTCTGCCTATTTGTGTTGTACCATCAACACATACGGCACCACCGCCTCCTCCACCTCCACCACCAGGACAAATTGGGCAAAGGCAAATAATATCATACCTGCCGCCACAGCCATTACATGGGTCGCCTGGGTTAGCTCCGCCGGGGCAGGGGCCTGGACCAATCAATGCTAGTACACAACTCGCCGTTAGAGGATTCCAAATCCTTCCTGCAGGACAACAACAATTGCTTGAACAATCAAAAAAAGCAGGAGGACCGCAATCGTTGTCTCGACTGCAGAAGGTAGAGCCAGGGCACGGGTCAACAACACCGCAACTTGGACCGCAATCCGGCTGAGGAGCAGGCAAACATAAAGGATTAATTCCCGGCTTTACCTCGACAGAAGCCGCAGCCCAAGGACCGCATCCAAGTGCATTGCATATTCTTATATTCGCAGAATAAATGCCTGGAGGCGTATTGATAGGAACCTCATACATCAAAGGAGAAACACCAAGAGGACTTATTACACCTGGAGGAGTTATAACGTTGCCTCCTGGGTCAATTATCTTTCCCTCTCTGTACCAACCGCCTTGGGCATTGGCATTAAAAATATAAATCACAAAAATTAATACAAACAAAAGAATTTTTTTCCTCATTATGCTCCTCTTTTTTAATTTCAGCGCCAATTAAATTACAAATTATTTGACTTATATTTAATATTTGCTATCAAGATGAATAACCACTATTTAATAACAAAAAATAGAAAGATTTAAAAAGAAGTAAAACTATACATTCATCCATGTTTGACCCCAAGAAAAGAAGTTTTCTCAAAGGAGCTGCAGGAATAGCTGCAACAGGAATTTATAATGGAAAAGCAGCCAAGATAATTGGCGGAGCCGTGGCTGGTGGGCTGGAAAGACTAATAGAGAGAAGGTCGCATGCCCAACAACCCCAAGTCGAGAAAAAAATATTCGAAACTGACTTATTGGGAAATGCAATAAATGACGCTGCAACACCTAACGGCGATGCAACTAATTTTTATTTGCAGAACTTTGGATTTATTCCAGAGGATATTAAATATTATCGGGACAACAGAGACATAATAATTGCCAGAAATCCAAGCGACAATTCTTTGTGGTACAGGATATTTGCAGGCAGTCAATCCTTAAGCGACAAACTCATAATTCCAAATGCACAAAACTTTGGCGCATTTGCGCCGATGACAATGCAGGGAAGGAAAAGCATTGCTGTTTATCATATTGATAGGAGCAGGTATTACAAGCATGATGCAAGCAGAGGCTTTGAAGACACTGTATCAAGGCTGAATGATTTTAGCAATGCCCAAGAGCTGAGCCCAAATGAAGTAGCGCAATACTTATTTTCTTCAACACAACCCTTGAATGTTTTTAGCGTTGATTATGGCAGTGAAGGCACAAACGGATTTGGCTTTTCCA
>JBBSVT010000008.1:0-2416 GCA_038046685.1 Nanobdellota archaeon | reverse complement strand
CACAATTTGTGGGCAAGGCTAAAAGCCTTGATTGATGAACTTTTCAATAACGCCTGTGTTTAGAAACATTTAAATATAACTTGCTGTATAAAGTTTAGTATTAACTGAAGAGGGAATAAAATGCCAGAAGATGATAAGAAATTCTCAAAGCAACTAATAGGGAAAACAGTTGTCAGCAAAACCGGTAAGAGGTTTGGAGAAGTAGGGGATATCATTTTTGAAACGAGGTCCGGAGAGTTGATTCATATGGTGCTTCATAATCCCACTTCTTATACGGAAAAACTTGAATTGGAAAAAGACAAAGAAGGCCATATTTTGATACCTTTCAGTGCAGTTATTGCAGTTGGAGATTTCATGGTTGTTGCCGAAGAGGATATTATTTAGTATGAAGGTTTAGTAAGAAGGAAAAATTTTCCAACAATTATTATTCAGTTCGTACACAATCATTCTATAGTTGAACTATGGATTATATAAATTACGGTTACTTTCAGGTTCATTTCGCTTGGAGGTGAGTCAAGTGTTATCTAAAAGCGTACTACTCAGTGGGTCGCTCATATTAGCAATCCTTTTAAGTGGGGCGTTGATTGTTACCGCGACATATATGTGGCATGAGGGTCCTAATGATAGTTCTATCACTGCATTAGCTGTTTCTAAAGAACAGGCTACCACATTAGCTTTAGGCGCTGTTAAAGGAATAGCCAAGGAAACTGAATTGGAGAAGGAAAATGAAAGGCTTCTTTATTCAGTTGAAATAGATAGTGAAAAAGGGCTCTACAAGGTTAAAGTTGACCCTTATACTGGAGAGTTAGTAAAGGTGGAAACTGAGGATGATGTAGGAAAGAGAGAGCTTGAGATTGTGAATCCTAAAATCACCGAAGAACAGGCTAAGGATATTGCATTAGGCTCTTTTAGGGGTGTCATTACAGATTTTGAAGCAAAAAAGCTCAACGGAAAATATGTTTATGAGGTGGAAGTTACAAGTGAAAATGCTGAAGCTGATGTTTTGATTGATATGATGAATGGAAAGGTTTTGAGGATAGAACAAGATGCAAAAGAAGATGACGATAAAGATGAAGACGAGCCAAACCAAGAAGAACTTAACAATTTACAACCAAAAATCACACAAGAACAAGCAATAAAAATTGCCTTGGCAGAAGTTAATGGCGAAGTAACAGATGTCGAGATTGAAAGAAAAAGAGGCAAAGAGGTATATACAGTTGAAATCGATGATAACGGAGATGAAGTAGACATCTTTGTTGATACTAAAACAGGGCACGTAGTTGGCACAGAAAGGGACACTAAAGAAGATGATTAAACTTTTTCTTTTCAATTAGTCTATATTCAAATGTTTAATAAATGACCACGAATCATTGATTATGGGGGTGTGTGACATGGGAGCTAAAAAATTTTTGAACCTCTTCATTTTAATGCTGATAGTTCAGCTGCCTCTCCTTGCTTTGGCACAGGAACCGGAGAATGAAGATTTAATGTTATTCGGCCTTGAGTTTGAGAAGCTGTTGGCTTTTGCAAGTGCTCACCTAGCGGCAGCTCTTGCACTTATAACCCTGGTTGCATACTTCAGGACAAATAGATATAAATTACTCTTTGTGTCTTTAGCATTTTTTCTTTTTTCAATAAAGTTGTTTATGATTTCATCCGAGCTGTTTGTTGGCGAGATATCTTTGATTGATCCTTTGTCAGCAGCCTTGGATTTTGTTATACTTCTAAGCTTTTTTTATGGCGTCATTAAGAAATGAGGCGAAAATGGCGTCAGAATTCCTTACGGAGAAGGAAAAAATTACGCTGCAGGTAGACTCAAGAAGAATTATCTATCAAATAGTTAATCGTTATGCAGGTGCGCATTTTCGCGAAATAGAGAGGAAAAGCAAATTAGCAACTGGTTTAGTTAAATATCATCTGGATTATCTCGCGAGGCAAGGATTAATCAAGGTTGAAAAAGAAGGCAATAATATAAGATACTTTCCAAAAGAATTTAGACTGGAAAACAAAAGATTGATGGGCTTATTAAGACAAAAAAGCCTTAGAAGAATAATTATATGTATCTTAATGCATAACGACTGCAATCATGAGCAAGTTGTCAAGTTTGTCAAATTGTCTCCATCAACAGTTTCTTGGCACCTAAAAAAACTTGGAGATGAAAACTTAATTGGATCTATAAAGAAGGGAAGGAAAACATATTACAGTCTTTTGGCTGACAAAGCTGAAATCATCAATCTTTTAATTGTCTACAAAGAAAGCTTTTTTGATTCTTTAGTTGATAACGTCATTGAGATGTGGGATTCATAAGCGATTAATTGCGATAACCATATTAGGTATATTTATATAGAATTTAATTTTAATTTACTAAACTTTTGCATTTTCATTTAAAAGCATTTCTCTTGCCATTTTTATTCTT
>JBBSVT010000007.1:0-59043 GCA_038046685.1 Nanobdellota archaeon | reverse complement strand
AAAATTTATGAAAACTGTAAACTTTTAATTATGATGTGGCGAAGTCAAGTTAGAATGAAAAAGAGGCACCTTATATTTTCTATTGTTTTGGTTATTCTTATTTATGGATGCGCACAAACTGATTATGTAAAGATAGCAGAAGATGAGTATAAAGACACAACAACAGACCACCAGGTGCCAAATGATTATGCAGATTTGGAAAGAAATATAGATATTTTGCTTAATGCCGGCAATATTATAGGGGCAAGGCATTATGATGAATTGGAAGCGTCTGTAAATAGATTAGGGAACCAAGGAATTAATGTTTCCGAATTAAGAGAAAAATTAGCAAGATTGAATGTTGCTTCAGGGAAGGGGGAAGAGCAAGAAAATCATAACTTTATACCGGAAGAATCCAAAGAAGATTTTGATCACGAAGAAACACAAATCTCTAAAGCTAAAGAGAAGCAAATTACTTGGGTAAAAATAGGAAGATATAACTCAGAGATCCCAACAGAGCAAGAAAGAGAAACGCTTCCTGGCTGTGAAAACAAATTCTTTACAACAACACCGGTTGATTTAAGCAATGTAAAAGAAATAACACCTTTAGGCAATTTGGGACCTCCTGGGCATACTTTCCCGACAGACCATACTCACTTGCATTTAGGAGAATATGAAACCAATTATGCTTACCCCTTGTATGCTCCGGCCGACATTTACATTACTTCTGTACAATGGAGAAAGGGGATGACACAAGACCCAATTGACTATACGATTTATTTTGCTTTGTGTAGGGATGTTATAGGATATTACAACCATGTAAAAACGACATCTGAAGATCTAAGTAAGATAACAGATAAAATCGAATGTGAAGATTACACTATTCAATCTGAAGATTCATGCACTAAAATATTGCTTGTTAAGGTGGAGGAAGGAACTTTGCTTGGACAAGTTGGCCTAAAACAAGGCAATTTTGATTTCGGGATAATTGATTTAAGGAAAGAGCTTAATTTTGCAAATCCGAAAAGGCATCCCACAAGAACGCGGTTCATAAATTGTCCATATCAATATTACAGAGGAGATCTGCAAAAGCAATTTTTCGATTTAATAAAAAGAGATGATGGGCAACAGTGCGGAATCACGATGCAAGATATTCCTGGAACATTAAAAGGAACTTGGTTTCACGAATCTGCTGAAGAAGAATATGTAGTTGACTGGAAAGTGTACTTGGCTTTTGTGAATGATAATGATTTTCCGGATGTGCAGGTAGTTTCAATAGCAGGAATTTTTACCAATCCATCTAAGTTTAAGTTTATTCCAAGAGGCTCTGGCTTTGTTAACAGGGAATTTTCGCAGGTAACTGCGGACGGAAACATTTATTGTTATCAAGCGGAAGATGTCGGCAAATCATTTGAGCCGATGCCCACGGGCAAAATTTTAGTGCAGTTAATAGATGAGGATACTTTAAGCATAGAGCACCAGGCAGGAAAATGCAGCGAAAGTGAAAATTTCAAACGCCCTGGAGTGTATAATAGGTAAAATTAGGTATTTAGTATTATTTATTATGGACATTGTTTTTATCAGTGACTTTACTCAAACAATAGCTCCAGATGAAGAAATTCCTGAAGTTGTGGAAGAGAATAGGAGTAAGTTTGCTTATGAAAATGCTGAAAGATTACTTCAACAACAATAAATGACAACATCGTAAATTATAAAAATTCTTATTTTACCACTAAAAATAAATAAAGAAATGCTCCCGCCGAGCGTCTATCCTTAGTCGCAATGCCCACCCTTTTCCAGCTTATTTTTCTTTTACGATAAACCTACAGGTATTTAATTTTTACTAATTTTCGACGGATTTTTGTTTAAACGAAAAGAACAGATTATTGGAAGCATAGTAGGTATCTCTTTTTTAGATACTACTATCTTTTTTTAAGATAGTTGATGGTATTTGGCATTGATTTACCATTTGGTAAATCGTGCCTTTTTGGTAAATTTAAAACCGAAAAGTATATAAATATCCTTATTTCCTATATGGAAACAATTATATCCAAAATGGAAACAATTATGTCTCATCAAATGCGAATCGTATTGCTACTGCTTAAGGATTTCTCTACTATGCACACTATAACCTCAATTGGGAAAGAATTGGGCATGACAAGAAGCGGGATATGGAAGGTTTTGAAGCGCTTAGAGCAGGAAAAGTATGTTATTATGAAGCCAACTGGAAAGGAGACAAGCTTAATTGTCCCGAAACTTAATTTTAAGAATGATTTGTTGGATAAATACTTGGATTTGGCTTTAAGCAGGGAAGCTATGGACTATCAACGATGGACTTTTAATTTTATAGAAGTCAAGGAGCATGTAAGCTTTTTCATTCTCTATGGAAGCGTATTAAGCTCATATGCAAAAGCTAAAGACATTGATGTTATTGGCATCATTCCAGACCGAAAAAGCTTTAAAAAGCTTCACGAATCGCTTGATAAAATCCAAAAAAGCGAATCCAAGCGCATTCATTCAATAAATTTTACTGAATCAGAGTTTAGAGAAGAACTTTTAAAGCCAAACAAGGCTTTTGTTGAGGCAGTTAAGAAAGGCGTTGTCCTTTTCGGGCAGGAAGAATTCATAAAATTCATGAAAAAGCTGCATGGAGTGTCAAAATGAGCGTGTTTGAAAAGGTAAGGAATTGCTTCATAAATGCAAAAAAGGATGAGGAGAAGGGCAAAAAGCATAAGGGCTTATTAGTTGCAGAGCCGAATCATGAGCAGGCATTAGAATACATTAAAAAAGCAAAAGAGAATCTAGAATGGTGTGAAAAATACAAAAAAGAAGGGGCTGATTACAAGCTTCCGGAAGAATGGTTTTACACAATTTATTACTGCGCTCTTGCCATTTTATCGGAATTCGGCATTGAAAGCAGAAGCCAAAAATGCACAGCTTTATTTCTTCGCTATGTTAAAGATGCTAACCTGATAATGCTAGACGATGATTTCATAGACAGAATCACTGTTCACAGCGAAATAGAAAAAAAGACAGATGTTGATGAGCGCGAAGAAGCTCGATATGGGTCAAAAGTTAAAGACAGCGAGATAGTTGAGAAGTATGATGTTATGATGGAACGCTGCAAAACATGCATAGCCCAAACTGAAGAGCTTATCTTCAGCAAAAGAGAATTCAAGATTCCGAAAGAAGCAACGGAATGAAATAGGATAAATATGTCAAAATGAGCTTACTCCAAACCTTCAAACACGTGACCAATTCTGTGAGTATGAGAGAAGAATTCAACAAAGAAATAGAAAAGAATCTGAAGTTCATGGCAAAAGCAGGGCATGGAGTGCAATCAGAAGGCGAGAGAATAATTGCTGACAGAATTTATGAATGCGGAATTGACTACGTTTATGATTCTTTGATTGAAATAGACGGAGAATGGATTAGACCCGACTTTATCTTGCCGGGATTGAACGGCTTGATCGTTGAATACAAAGGTATGGATGATCCTGAATATAATGAAAAGTTTGAAAGAAAACTAATGATATTGGCAGCTGCAAATATGAAAGTGATGGTTTTGAAGCAGAGGGATTTGGGGAAGGTAGGGGAGATTATTATTTGAGTCTGCAATATCCTACAAAAACATTTATAAATATGTGCGGTTATTTGCATTACTTGGGGAGGGTATGACAACAAAAAACATTACCTTGAAAGTAAATACTGAACTTTACGATAAATACAGGGAACTATGTAAAAAAGAAGGCTGGATTGTTTCAAGGCAGTTTGAGAAGTGCATGGAATTAGAGTTAGATAAAAGAGGGCAAAAAAATGTCAAGTGATTTAACCTTCATAACTAATGAAGAAGGTAAGAGTTTATTAAATAGGTTTGTTACTCTTATAAAAGATACTCGTTATTTTGATTGTTTAGTTGGATATTTCTATACAAGCGGTTTTTACAGCATCTATAAATCATTAGAAAAAACAGAAAAAATCAGGGTTTTGATTGGGATTAGTACAGACAAAGAAACTTTTGGATTATTAGTTGAGTCTAAGAAAGAAGTTCAGCAGACATTGCCCTCTTCTACTAAGGAAACTAAAGAACAGTTTACTAGCCAAATTGTGCAAGAAATGGAGTCCTCAAAAGATTCTTATGATATCGAAGAAGGGATTCACAAATTTATTGAATGGCTTAGGTCTGGCAAACTGGAGATAAAAGTATATCCTGCTGATACAATTCACGCAAAATTATACATAATGACTTTTAAAGAAGGCGACAGGGATGTTGGAAGAGTAATAACTGGCTCAAGCAATTTTACAAAATCAGGATTAAGAGATAATATTGAGTTTAATGTTGAATTGAAAAACCGTTCTGATTATGAATTTTCGCTAAAGAAATTCAATGAGCTTTGGGAAAATGCTGTTGATGTTTCTGAAAAATATGTTGAAACAATCAAGAATAAAACTTGGCTGAATGATGAAATAACACCATACGAATTATACTTAAAGTTTTTGTATGAATTTTTGAAAGAAAAAATCAATATTGACCAAGAGGATATTTTCAAAGACTATCTTCCCGAAAATTTTATGGACTTAAAATATCAGAAAGATGCTGTTATAGATGCAAAGATGAAATTAAGTGAATATGGCGGCGTGTTTATTTCTGATGTTGTTGGTTTAGGGAAGACATTTGTTTCTGCAATGCTTGCCCTGCAATTAGATGGCGGAACATTAGTTATTGCTCCCCCCACGTTACTTGATAAGGATAATCCTGGCTCTTGGAGAAATGTATTTTATGAGTTTGGAGTCAGACAAGCAGAGTATGAGTCAATTGGGATGCTTGATAAAGTAATTCAAAGAGGAACTGAAAAATATAAGAATATAATCATTGATGAAGCACATAGATTCAGAACAGAATCAACTCAAATGTATGAAAAGCTGTTTGAGATTTGCAGAGGAAAAAGAGTAATTCTTGTTTCAGCAACTCCACTTAATAATACTCCTTTAGATATTTTAAGCCAAATAAAGCTATTCCAATACGCCCATAAGTCAACACTTCCAAGCCCAAAAGTTAGGGACTTGGAAAAATACTTTAAGAAACTTCAAAATAATCTTAAAGGTCTTAATAGGCAAAAAGATAAAGATGAATATTTAAGGATAATAAAGGAAAATGCTGAAGACATAAGAGAAAATGTTTTGCATCATCTAATGGTTAGAAGGACAAGAAACAACATTTCTAAATATTACGGAAAAGACTTGCAAACTCAAGGCTTAAAATTTCCTGATGTGGCTGATCCTGAGCCAATAGTCTATCATTTTAACGAAGAGTTGGATAAGATTTTCAATAAGACTCTTGAGCTTATTATTAAGGAATTCAAATATGCAAGATATACGCCCTTATTATACCTAGACCCTGCTAAAAAAGAGATTTCCCAGCCCGAAGAAATTTCCCAGAAAAACATGGGGAAGTTCATGAAAATATTGCTTCTTAAAAGGCTTGAGAGCAGTTTCTTTGCGTTTAAGATGTCTGTTAATAGGTTTATTCATTCATATAAACGATTTATTGAAGAATACAAAAAAGGAAGAGTGTATGTCAGCAAAAAACATATCAATAAGATTTTTGAGTTCCTTGAAGATGATGATAGGGAAGCAATACAAGAATTAATTGAAAGCGAGAAAGCCTCTGAATATTCCTCCAAAGATTTCCTGCCGCATCTCATAAGGGATTTAGAGCATGATTTTAAGCTTCTTGAGAAAATTGAAGGAATGTGGAAGAATGTAAACGAAGATCCAAAGCTGGATGAGTTTATTAAAAGATTATCCAAAGAAAAGATACTCAAGGAGCATAAGCTATTAGTCTTTACAGAATCAAAAGAAACAGCAGACTATCTTTATGCAAAATTAAATCCTAAATTTGACAATAAAGTCATGGCTTTCTCAAGCAATTCTTCTGAATCAGACAGATTGAGAACCATTGAGAATTATGATGCAAATTACCCTAAGCACAAACAGAAAGATGACGTTAGAATATTAATTTCAACAGATATATTATCTGAAGGAGTGAGCTTGCATCGTTCAAATGTTGTAATAAATTATGACATTCCTTGGAATCCTGTCCGAATGATGCAAAGAGTTGGTCGTGTGAATAGAGTAAGCAAAAATCCACCATATAGCACAATTTACACATATAATTTTTTCCCAGCAGGACCTATAAACCAAGAGATTAGCTTAACAGAAGCAGCCGAATCAAAGATTAAAGCATTTATTGAGATGCTCGGTAATGATGCAAGGCTTCTTACCGATGAAGAAGTAAAGTCCCATGACTTGTTTACTAAATTAACATCCAAAAAGATTATTACTGGAGAAGATGAAGAAGATGATACTGAACTAAGATATCTTACTTTCTTAAGGGAAATAAGAGACAAGAATCCGGATTTGGTTGAGAAGATAAAGAAACTGCCTAAAAAAGCAAGAACCGCAAAAAAATATTCTGGTAGTGGAAATTCAGTTTTAACATTTTTCAGGAAAGGGAAGCTTAGAAAAATATTAATGACTAATGGAAGCATTGTTGATGAAATTGATTTTATTAAAGCGGCAAAACTTCTGGAATCTGAAAAAGAATTAAAGCGGGAGAAATTGGATGCCGAATTCTACAAGCATCTTGAATTAAATAAAAAAGAATTTGATGCAGTATTCATCCAAGAGGTAGATGAGCCTAAATCAGCTGGCGGAAGAAGCCAAGAAGGAAAACTGATTAAGATAATTAAATCAATAATCAAAGCCAAAGAGTTCACTGATGAAGATGAGGAATATTTGCAGGAAGTCTTAAGGATATTAAAAGAAGGTGGAATTGCCAAAGCAACAATAAAAAGAATAGTTAAAGAAATTGGCAACGAGATAAATCCTCTCAAAATACTTGCAAAGGTCAAATCTGGAATATCGCCCAGTGTGTTTCAGGGAACATTTGCCAAGGGCTCAGCTGATATTTCAGGCCCTAAAGAAGTAATTCTATCTGAGTATCTGATTAAGAATGGATAAACAAAACGCCATAAAACTGCTAGATGAAACTTTTAGCAATGATTTTGATACTCACAGATTTGCGAAATTTATCAAGGAATTGTTTAACAATTTCAATATAAACCAAAAAAGCTGGACAGTCTGGAATGAGTACCAGGATTATATTGAATCTTATAATTCTATAGGGAGCTATACGGACAAATCAAAAAAGGTTATTGATGTTTTAATTGTCAAATTAAAAAGAACAAGTTCCCGCGACAGGGCAAGGACAATGCAAAGAAATTTCATTGCCAAATATTTAGGCAATGCTGACAAGGATGCTGCACTTGTTGCTTTTTATGGTGATGATGAAGACTGGCGTTTCTCATTTGTAAAGATGGAATATAACCTTCTGAAAGATGAAGAAGGAAAGGCAAAAGTTGCAAAAGAATTAACGCCAGCTAAAAGGTACTCATTTCTAGTGGGCATAAATGAGCCAAATCATACATGCAAAAGACAATTCTTGGAATTGGTGATGGAAGATGAAATAAATCCATCTGTAGGGGAGATTGAAGAGGCTTTCAGCATTGATAAGGTTACTAAAGAGTTCTTTACTGAGTACAAAGAGCTTTATTTGAAACTTAAGGATGCTTTGGAGAGGCATATTAATAAAGATTCTTTTATCAGAAAGGAATTTGAGGAAAATGCAATATCTACTGTTGATTTTGCCAAGAAATTGCTTGGACAGATAGTATTTATTTATTTCCTGCAGAAAAAAGGCTGGCTTGGAGTCCAGAAAGACAAGTCTGGAAAGTTTATGGGTTGGGGCTCTGGGCCTAAGAATTTCTTAAGAAAGCTCTTTGAGAAGAAAAATTATAAAAATTTCTTTAATGATGTTTTAGAGCCATTGTTTTATGAGGCTTTGGCAACAGAAAGAGATGATGATTATTACAGCAGGTTTGAATGCAAAATACCTTTCTTAAATGGAGGCTTGTTTGAGCCAATAAATGAATACAATTGGCGTGAAACTGATTTACTATTAGATAACCCAATTTTCGAGAACATTTTGAATACTTTTGATAAATATAACTTCACAGTCAAGGAAGACGAGCCTTTGGAAAAAGAAGTTGCCATCGATCCTGAAATGCTTGGTAAAGTATTTGAAAATCTTATTGAAGAAAATATCAGGAAAGGGCAAGGCGCCTATTACACTCCAAGAGAAATAGTGCATTATATGTGCCAGCAGTCGCTAATTAACTATCTGGAAACAAATTCTGGGATTGATAGGAAAGATATTGAAAAATTCATACAGCTTGGAGATTTTGCCATCGATATTTTAGTCAAAGAAAAGGAAAATGTGAAAAGATATGGGCGATCTTATGTTTCTGATAAAGAGCATAAATTGCCTAAATCAATCAGGGAAAATTATAGGAAGATTGATGACTTATTAAAGAATATCAAGATAGTTGACCCAGCTGTCGGTTCAGGAGCATTCCCTGTAGGAATGATGAACGAAATAGTTAAGGCAAGGTCCATATTAAGCATATTCTTTAATGATGAAGAGCAAAAAGAAAGGACAAACTACAGCTTGAAAAGGGAAGTGATTGAGAATTGCTTGTATGGTGTTGACATAGACTCTTCTGCTGTGGACATAGCAAAGTTGAGATTCTGGCTTTCTTTGATCGTTGATGAGTTGGACATGAAAAACATAAAGCCATTGCCAAACTTAGACCATAAGATAATGTGCGGCAACAGCTTGCTTGAGGAGTTTGAAGGAGTAAAGCTGTTTGATGACAAGCTACTTGGAGAAGTAAAAAAGGATTATTCTTTTGAGGTAAAGCAGATTAATGCAGAGATTTCAAAGCTTAATCAGGAACTACATCAGATACACACAGGCAAGATTAAGAATCATAATGGCAGGAGCAAAGATATTGTAAACGAAATAAAGAAGTTACAAAAAAAGAAAGAGCAGATACTTTCTACGCCAAAAGAACAAGTGCAGCAAGCAACTATTGGTGATTCATTGCAAAAAAGAATTAAGGAATCACAGAAGAAGCTTAAAGAATTAAGGGAATTACAACAGAAATTCTTTAACGAGCAAAACAGGAAACTCAAGAAACAGTACAGAGATAACATTGAAAGGATTGAATGGGAATTAGTTGAGGAAACACTAAAAGAACAAGGCAACGAAGAAGCGATGAAGAAATTGCAGCAGTACAAGAAAAACAAATCCAAGCCATTCTTTTTATGGAAGCTGTACTTTGCGGAAGTTTTTCAGAGAGAGAATCCGGGATTTGATGTGGTGATTGCTAATCCACCTTATGTCAGAGTTCAGAATTTATCTCATGAGGAGATAGACATATACAAAAAAATTTATTACAGTGCTTACAAAAGAATAGATGTCTCAATATTATTTATTGAATTAAGTTTTAAATTGGTTAATCATAAAGGTTTTGCTACATTCATAACATCTTCACAATTCACAAAAACAGAATATGGCAGGAGAATAAGGGAAATAATGAAAAATCCTCTTAATTCTATGGTCTATTTTGGAGACAATCAGATTTTTGAATCTGCAACCAATTACACATCTGTTTTTTCTTTCGTCAAAGATAATGATATGGATTACTTCTTATTTTCTAATGCTGAAAATTTTAATCTAAATGAAAATTTATCAATTTATATTTTAAAAAACAATTATAAAATAATGAAGGATAGTCTTACAGACAATTCTTGGGAGCTAGAAAACATGGATAACATTAGAGTCGTCAATAAATTAAAGAATACTTCAAAAAATATTTTGAACGATATCGCTAACATTGAGTATGGTTTGGTAACTGGCTCTGACAAGATTCTTGTTTTTAAAAAAGGAAAATATAAGGATCTGGAGAATCAACCATTTGTTTTCGCACTATTAAGACCATCGGAGACGGATAAGTACCATTTATCTAAAACTAACTTTTTTGTAATATACCCCTATACAAAAGTGAATAATAAAACTATACTTGTTAAAGAAAATGAATTAAAAAAACAATCCCCTAAAGTTTATGAATATTTAAGAAAGAATAAATCTCTATTGGAAAAAAGAAAAGATTCTCGTACTGATTTATCTGAAGAAGGAAGTTATTGGTATGGTTTAATGAGACATTCCTCTTTTGAAAAGGTAATAAGAGAGAAAATACTAACACAAGCTTTATGTAAAAAAAATGAGTTTTGTTTGGATAAGGAAGGGTTATTCTTCACTGGAGGGAGTATATATTCAATTTATTCAATTGATGATTATATAAATAATTTAATCCTTCTCGGATTATTGAATAGTAAACTTGCTGAGTTTTACTATCAAATTGTTTGTCCGATTAGGCAAAACGGCTATAGGTTTTATGCGGGGACATTTCTTAAAACATTACCAATCCATGAAAAGTTAAAGAAAAAAGAAATTCAACAACCCATAATCCATCTCGTCAATCAGATTCTCTTATTCACTAAAGATACAGATTATTTAGACAATTCAACCAAACAATCCAAAGTCAAAAAGCTTGAAAAAGAAATTGATCAGCTTGTTTACAGGCTCTATGAATTAACTCCTGAAGAAATTAAGATTGTTGAGGAGTTTGGAGATGACAAATGAACGAAGCAGAACTTATGCAATTTAAAGATTGGACAGATTTTTTTGAAAGTGAAGATACTGACGCTTGGACTTTCTTATACAAATCTATAGAAGATAAAAATGATAACTTAGTTATCTATTCTTGTTTATTAAAAAAAGAATATGTGAAGGAGTCATTAAAAGAATACAGTTGGGATTTCCACATAGATGATGTTTATGGTTCAGAAAACGTGATTCCAATTTTGATTAGAAGGCAATTTCATGGTATTAAAAAAGAATATTGGGAATTATGTGAAAATATTAAGATTTTCTTCAATTTATATGAAGACAAAGAACATAATAGATTTATACATATAGATAACAATGGTGATGAAGAAGAGGTAATTGTTATATCTGAAAAAGAAGTAAAAATCAAAAAATTGTTCCTTAAAGAATATCTCTTTGCAAAAAAGTTAGTTTTAGCTCAATTTTTTGATTTTATTAGGTATTCAGATAATACTATAGAAGACTTAGGGCTAAAGAAAATCGATCTTAAAAAGGAAAGTGATAAATTTATTTATCATCAATTTTTAAATAATGATTCCCAATTGTTTAAAGGAAAAAAATCCATCTCTATTGTGATGGGTAAGAAGATAATTTCAGTTACTGATTCTTTTAAATCAAAACTCTTTTCCGAAGAAAAAGAATTCGAAGAATTTTTTGTTGGGTTGGATGAAGATAGTAATAAAAAAAGTTTTACATGTGATGAAAAGCATTTAGCAAATTACTTTGGTGCCAATAAAGGCAATCCGCATTACCTAACCCCTACATTTTTTGAAAAAAAAGTATTAGATAAATATTACAACCAGCCAGAAAAATATTCTGTATCTGATGGTTATTTGAGTTGTCATGTATTATGGGGGTTACGCATGGACAATAGCCATAAAGATTATGTAATGGTCTTTCTAGGCGATTTGGGTCATCTTTCAAATAAGGAACAGAAGCATTGGAAACAGTATAATACCATTACTGATGGAAAAATGAGTCATAGTTGCTTCCAACGTAGTTTTATGGCGGAGTTTTGTGATCCTGATACCGCAGACCTATACTTCAAGCAAAAATTTAAAGTCTTTCAAGAAAAATGGTATAAAAAATATGGATGGCATCTATTTTTACCGTTGAATAAAGAAGATGAACACTATTATCAAACTTTGAGGATACCAACTAAAGAATCTCAAAAAGAGTTCGACGAGTTAGTACAAGCATTAACAAAGATAATAATTGATTCAATAAATATAAAAGAACTAAAGAGTGGCTTAATCTCAGAAGAATCGAAAGAAGAACTTAAAACATCAGTAAAAGAAGAATTCCTGCTTAAGAAGAATGATCAAAGTATTGAAGTTTTCAAAAAGCATCTTGTACAAAGATATAATTTCTATTTTCCGGACATGATTGATTTTTTGAAGAATTTGCAGAATCTCCGTTCAACTGGCTCAGCCCATAGAAAAGGAGACAATTATGAAGATACGAAAAAGAAGTTTGGGTTGAATAATAACTTCAAAGAAGTTTTTGAGAATATCTTAGTTGAATGTATAAAGATGATTAATACTTTAGCAAGCGAAAAATACAATTTAAGCTAAACAAAATGCCATACAAATTCAGCCCATCAAGTTTGAGTCTTTTGAAGGAGTGCCCTAGATGCTTCTGGCTTCATTTCAATAAGAGCATCAAAAGGCCAGATTCAATTTTTCCTTCTTTGCCTTCTGGAATGGATAGAATATTAAAAGTTCATTTTGATTCATTTAGAGACAAGGGATTATTACCGCCTGAGCTTGAAAAATTAAATGGACATGTAAAACTATTTGATAATATTGAGTTATTAAAAGTTTGGAGAAACAATCTTAAAGGAATAACATGGAATGATGAAAATGGCAATCTTTTCAGGGGAGCAATTGATAATATATTGCAAAAGGGCGATAAACTGATAGTGTTGGATTACAAAACGAGAGGCTATCCATTAAAAGAGGATACTGCGAACCATTATCAAGACCAATTAGATATTTACAACTTTTTATTAAGAAAAAATGACTATGAAACTGAAAATTACTCTTACTTATTGTTTTACCATCCTGATAAGGTAAATGCAGAAGGCGAAATTATTTTCCATACAGACTTAATTAAAATGGGCATTTCAATAAGCAATGCTGAAAAAATAATAAAAAATGCCTTAAAAATCTTAGAAGAAGATATGCCAAATTGCACAAAAGAGTGTGATTTTTGCAAATGGAGGAAAATACCCTATTAAACATCACAATATTTAAATTCCATATAGAAAATAATGGCATACCACTGGACATTTGCGGGTGAATTATTTAAACCCTAAAAACAGACTGCCGATTATGGCTTTTATAAACATGGACATAAAAAAGCAATTATTGGATAATTTAAGCGAAGTTAAGAAAAATCTGCTGCTTTTGCTTAGTGCTAACTCTTGCACCCCAATAAACGGAAAGTTGTGGTATCAAAAATAATTATTTTTGTTGTCAAAAAACAATAAGGAATTGGAAGAAGAAGCCGGCTTTGATGCTTATTTTTTCGGGCCGCACTCAGAATTAGCAGATGCTGAAATGGAAGAAATGGTTCAACTAGGGGTTGTTAAGAAAGTAGGTAGCATCTTTGTTTTAACTGAAATTGGTAAGGACATTGCATATTCTGTTTCAAAGAATACCTCAAAATCATCGCATACTCTGTCAGGGCATTTGTTTCCAGAATCTTGGGTAGGTTGCCCTTGAGAAATCTGCCTAGAAAACCAATTCTTGCAGGATTGCGGCAAATTAATGTCAGTAGCTTTTTTGCCTACACATTCTGGCGGAGGCTGTATTTCTTGTTGTTGTTGCTCAACCTGCTGCTGTGTTTGTACTATTTTTTCATTCTGTAAAGACTGCTGAGCACATCCGTAAACAGCTATAGCGAAAATTGCCAGAAATACCAAAAGCCTCTTTTTTTGCATTTTGTTAGTTTTAATTATCAACCCTATAAATCTTCTTATTCTCTTAAGCAATCATAGCATTTTTATTGCCTGACACTGTATAAATTCAACCGTGATTTTCCTGCCTGCATTCAATTACTCTCTCATCAGTCACAATCAAATCAACAGGAACGTCATGCATCTCCCTTGGCAGTTTGTCCACTATCTGGAAATCGAATGCCAAACCTATCTTAACTGCATTTGGAACTTTTGCAAGGAATTTATCATAATACCCAAGTCCGTATCCAAGCCTGTGCCCTTCTTTATCAAAAACAATTCCGGGGACTAAAATCAGATTTATATGCTTATTTGCTATTTTCATTGCTTCAATTGGTTCAAGAACTTTAAATTTTCCGTGAGGGATCAAATTATCTAAATCAATGATAATAGAAGGCTCAATTTCATTATGTGCAACTTTTGGCACAATAACAGTTTTGTCCTTCAAAGATTTCTTTATCATCTCATGCGTATTGATTTCGCTGTTAAAAGAAACAAAGAACATAACTGTTTTTGATTTTTTGTATTGATTAAGATTGAATAAACTATCTTTTATTTTATCACTTTTTTCTAAAATTTCTTCTTTTGACAAAGAATTGCGTTTTTCAAGAATTGATTGTTTTAGTTGGTTTTTCATTTTTTAGGATTTAACCCCCACATAAACGCCTCGGTCTTCCAAAAATCCTTTCTTGAGGAAGATAGCTCTTAACCCGGCATTTTTCATGATTTTTAAAAATTTACTGACTTCAAAAAGTCCAAGTTCATGCAAGTCCTTGAAATGTTTTATTCTTTTTCCCTCTCCAATTAAATAATTCATCTCAAGGATTGATTTGTTTCCTTTTCTTCTAGATATGCCCATTCTAACTATCTTCAGCTTATCTGAATTGTATGTATCTAAATGCAAGAAACCCACATTGAATAGTTCAGGCTTAATCCATCCATCAATAATGACTATACCTCCTTTTTTTAAATGCCTAGAAAGATTATTAATCGTTCTTATTAATTGTGTATGGGTCTTAGCGTATCCAATTGAACTGAACAAACAGGTTATGACGTCAAATTTTTTGTTAAATTCAAAATTAGTCATGTTGGCTTTAATTATAATCATATTTTTTAGTCTATTTTTCGCAATTCTAAGCATTTGGCTATTGATATCCATTCCAGTACATGAAAATTTTTTTCTCAAATAATTTAAATGCTGTCCAGTACCGCATGCCACATCGAGTAGATCTTTACCTTTGGATTTTTTATATCTAGAAATTAGTTTTAGAATTCTTTTGGCGTCTTTCTTATAATCCTTAAATGAATAGATTAAATCATAATATTTTGCAAGTTCACGATAAAGCAGTTCCTTTTTCATGTGGAACCAAAGTATAACAAATCAATAAAAATCTTTCTAATCCTTGCCTATCAAATCCGCTGTGCCTGCCCCTACCGATGCAAGAACCGAAGTTACGGCAATCTCCTTGTATAGTCCGGAAATATCAGACAAGTCAATCAAGTTAAACAAAAAGAAGATAATGACAACAACGAATAATGAAGTAAAGTATATTATTGTTGCCCTTCGAGGTAAAATTCCAAGCAGTCTTTTCTCTTTGATTTCTCTGTAGCCGGTTTCGTACATTAAAATGAGAATCACCAGGTAAGAAAACATGAATAAAAGAGACGCCCTTGGAACAGATATATATTTTGCAATTGTTTTTCCGTAAATAAACCCAAAGTGGGCAACTACTCCGATAAAAGCCCCAATAATCCCTTTATTTATATCCTTCAGGCTGATTTTTTTCAACGGTTTTGTCATAACTTCATTTTTGATTTCTTCTTCGAGCTTTTCAACTTTCTTTTCTTCCAATTCAATTTTTTTCTCTTCCGTGATAATTTCAGTTTCTTTTTTCTCAATCTCTTCCTCCTTTTTCTCAATGTCTTCAACTTTGGTTTTTACATTCTTTTCCTCGGAAAGAATTTCAAGCTCATGCAATGCCTCTTTGATTGGTTTTTGGGCTTCTGGTGGTTTTTGTAATTCTTTTGATGTTACTTCAGATTTGATAATATGTTTTTTAGAACTAGCTTTAGACTTACCTCTTTTTTTCCTCATGGAAATCCAATTTAATCAGGTATATTTAAATTTTTTGATTTAAATTATGAATTTTTTTAATATGCATAATCCTTTTGTCAATCAAATTTCTAGTGCCAATATCTTCTCTGTGGAATACTGGGCCTTTTATTGAATTTGCCGCCTTTTCAGCGATTTTTTCCGCTTTTACTAGACTATCAGAAATGCCTAAGCATCCAATTGCTCTTGAAGCCGTAATATACAATCCATCATTCATCTTGTCAACAGCCCCATAATACAATTTAGCATCTTGCGGAATATTCTCAATTTCAATTTTCTTATTTTTGACAGGGTTATCAGGATAGCCTTTTGGCACAATATACTTGCACACTGTTGCTTTATTTTGGAAGCTTATCTTTATTTTATGAAGACTCTGGTGGATTATTGCAGTGCAAAGCTCAACCAGGTCAGTTTCTAATAATGGCAGCACATTCATCGCTTCTGGGTCTCCAAATCTTGCGTTATACTCAAGCAATTTTACCCCATCTTTCGTGATCATCAGACCAGCGTACATGATTCCTTTGTAAAATTGGCCGGTTTCATCATGAATTGCTTCAGCAACTTTTTGTGTGATTCTTAGTCCTTCATCAATGTCCTTTTTTGTCAAGAATGGAAGCAAATGATTCTCGCACGAGTAAGAACCCATTCCTCCTGTGTTTGGTCCTGTGTCACCAACATAAGCCCTTTTGTGGTCTTGAACAGGAGGCATTGCTGCAACCGTTTTGCCGTCTGTCAGGCACTGAAGGGAAAATTCCTCCCCATCCAACTTTTCTTCAACAATAACCCTTTGATGCTCCTGCAAAACTTCATTGCAATATTCCAGAGCCTCTTCTTTTGTTGTGAAGTGATCCCCTTGAACCTTAACACCCTTGCCTCCTGTCAACCCATCTGGCTTAATTACGCATAGCTTTAAATCTTTGATGAATCTCTCTGCCCTATCTATGTTATTTTTATCAATAATCTCAAATTCTGGATTTCCTTTTATTTTGTATTTTTTCAGCAGATGCCTTGTAAATGATTTGCTTGATTCAAGGCGTGCAAGACTTTTGGTTGGGCCTATTGATTCAATACCTATTCTCTGCAGTAAATCTACAACTCTATTGTTTAATGGCTCTTCAGGCCCGATAAAGGCAAAATCCGGCTTTATTTTTTTGGCATAATTTTCTATCTTCTCTAGTTCATTATAATTTCCGACTTCAAACTCTTCTGACAATGAAATAATGCCTGGATTTTTTGATTTTAGGTAAGAATAAAGAATTGTTTCTTTGTTTTTCTTCAAAGTTTCAGCTATGACATGCTCACGAGCGCCGTTGCCTATCAACAAGACTTTCATCATAATCACTTTAAAAATGACTTTTATAACTGTTTATAATTTTTTTGATTATTTTTTAATAGGTTTTGTTTATTTTATTGTTTTTTAGTTAATGTTCAATCGTTATCGGTGTTATTAATTATCAGGATATTGATTTTTATGCTGTTTGTTCTGACGACTTTCGGAATCTCTGATAAAGGCGATAGATTTAAATAAGATATTGGCTTATTAAGGATAAAAAAGAGATATTGAAATTGAATTTGGGTAAGTTTTTGGACTGAAGTGTTTTAATTATTAAACGTGCTAATAGTAAGAGATGACTGCAACAATAGAAGAACAAGAGTTAGTGAAAGAAGCTAGAAGAGTGGGGAGAATTATAAAATTAATGAGTGAGTTAGCAGGCACCTCCACTGGCGAATCTGTTTTTTATGGGCCTTCAAGACATTTAGTTGCTCGAACTGAGCGAGGATCAATTGTAGCTAAGTTTTATAAAGAGGGAGAGAGGAGAACGACAGAACTCCGAAATCTTGCAACATTTAACGAAATTAATGCTGCTAGAACTCCATTGTATAGGGAAATTATTAGAGAGGTCGGAGGTGCAGATGTACCCTATTTGGGTTTGCCTCAAACACCAGAGATATTGGACTCAAGGAGGGAATCAGCTACTAAAGAACAAAACGGTGTCGCTATATCTGTCTGGAGCGCAATTCCCGGTGAACAACTGTATGCTAAAATGATAAAGGGTATTGCCTCATTTGAAGATTTCTTATTAGTGGCCGCTCAAATTGCAAGAATTCAGCAAGAGGGCAAAAACTCCAAAGATAGATTGGGATTAGAAGATGTTGTATGGAGAGCAAAACCTCAAACATCTTATTTTTTAAGTAGGTTTCAAGAAAAATATTTAGATACATTGATGAGGAATAGCGGAATTCAACTACAACCTTCAATGCAAGATGAGATGAAATTACATTGGGAAACTTTGGTCGCATCAAATTTAGTTAGAGCCCACCGAGAGGGATATACTGGTTTCTATTACGATGGCAATCCAAAAAATCATATTTTGGATTCTGCTCAAAAAACCATTGTCAGTTTTGACTTGGAAGATAGGATAATAGCTCCAGTTCAATTAAGTTTAGCAAGCTTGATGTCGTTTGGTGTTAACAAAGATGAAAAACCCTATTTAAGTCATGATAACCAAATGAAAATTTTGGATAGGTACCTGCTGGAAATAGAATTTGTCAATGCAATGATCCAAGGAGCAGAAGAAAAGGCAAAAAGAATAGCTACATATGTTTCAGGAATGTATGCAGGTGGAAATTATGACTTATCAACTCAAGATGAATTCTTTAGGTTTTTACCCGAAAACAGCGTAGAAAAGGGTAGGGAACGAAGGGAAAAATTTGTAGCAACATGGCCATATGCCCAGCTTGAAAGACATTTTGCGTGGTTAGCTCACAAGTCTAAATTCAGGGCAGTGGGTGAAATTTTGTTGAGTGAGGGTTATAGATTTGAAATTGAAAATCCGGTTGTCCAAAACGCAATCGAGCAGAGAGAACATCTAAGCCAAATTATCATACTTCTTGGACAGTTGAAAGAAACGTTGCCAAAAAATGGTCGCTATGCCCAAGTTGCAGCGGGTAGATTATATGACATCTTCAAACAACTTGCAGATAATCAATATTTCTCTTCAAAGTGATTATAGCGCATTAATCATCAAAGGTCCATTTAAATCAAAAATATTTCTAAGAATAATATTTAAGTGAAGAACTATTGGTACTTCCATTTTTGTTACATTCTTAGTTAATTGTAATATTGAATTATCTATTTCCCTCTTCCTAATAAAATAGTTTTCCATATCTTTCAAATTAAAATCATAAAAAAGCTTATAAATATCATTTAATAAAAAATTTATTTTAGACAAGACTTCTATGGTTGATTTGCTAATTTTTAATTTATTTTGGGAAATGTATTTACATAGGTCTCTATAACCATCTCCAATTTTTTCCAAAATTTCAATAATTGTAAAGCCAGCTCCCACATGTTTGAAATAACCTTCTTTTTTATTGATCGCTCTTCTGCAGTAATCGGTTAATTTGTTTATTGTTATATCTCTAAAAATAAGATTTCTTAAAATATTGGTATTGTTTGTTTTCAAAGCATCAAGACATTCGTTAGATGTAGAAATTAAGAAAACAAATGTTCTTCTTAGCATGGAACTAAATTCTGAATGGTCTATATTTGATACTTGCCTTGCAATAATGTGTTCTCTGCCTTCTTCCACAATTTCAAAGCCAATAAGCTCTTGATTAATTGTAGATTGAATAATTTCTAACTCTGAATGTTTTTCAAACATAATTTTTATTTCGTCATAACCAGCTTTATATAGGGAAGACAAGGCTCTATGAATTAACAATTCTTTTCCCTTAAAATCTATCTCGGTTTTGCTTGATGAAATATCTTTATGAGTAATAATGCGGAGATCACCTCCTCTTTCCTCCACCTCCAGCTCATCGCCCTTTTTAATCCCATATTTCTGGCTCCACTTTCTAGGCAGTGAAATTAGCTGTGTAGAATTAGCTATCTGTATTACTTTTCGTTTAATAATTACCACCCCAATTTTAATATAATATAACTTATAAAACCATTTTAGTCCGTATAGTGTTTTAATGGTGGCTTAAACTTCTATATAAATTTTTCTTTTTTATATAAAGTTTATATCATTTATAAAATTTAAGCATAAAGTATATAAAAATAAAAGTATTTATTAAAATCAACAGGTGATCTTCTAAAAAGAAGTTTATGCGCAATAATACAATAAAGGTGAGATGCTGGACAAATGATTGGCGGTATAAAAATGGATAAAAGCGATTTAGCAAAATTTGTAGATTCAGAAGGTGAAAGGAAAAAGGAATCAGGTAAAAAGTCTAGCTTCTTTGAATTGCTAGACTTGCTGGATTTTAGAGATGATTTAAGGTACAAATAAAAAGATATTTGTGAGTTCCTTGCGGAATAAGCTAAAAGCCAAGATTTCTATGGTAGAAATAATCCAATTTTTATATAGATTATAAAGATTTCATCTAAATACGAAACATTTATATAAAACTGGATTAATGCAATTTAGGGGGGTAAGATGTCAGAGGCAATGCATAATTGTGCCATAGCGGCAGTTTACATCAAGGAAAATGGTGATTCATCTAACAGAGCATTGTTCTATCTCTACAAACTTCTTCTCAACCAGCAAAATCGCGGTCAATTGAGCGCTGGATTTACAACCTTCAATCCTGGCAGAATGCAGATTCTCGACACTTATAAAGAACTTGGTCCTGTCAATGAAGTCTTCAAGACAAGCGACAGGCAGCAAAGCTTGGAAATATTCAAAAGATATGCAGGCAACAAAGGAATTGGCCATGTTAGATACGCAACATCAGGCAGTGAAGCAAGAAGCTCAGCTCAGCCATTTGAAAGGCATCATGGCAGAAAATGGAAATGGTTCTCTTTTTGCTGGAACGGGAATTTAGCTAATTATACTGAGCTTAGGCAGCACCTCATGGAAAAAAGTGATTACCATATTGTTCATAATACTGATACAGAAATCCTGATGCATTATATTTCTCGGGAATTGAGGAGCTCAAAAAAGCCAAATCTTGTTAAGGCTTTTTCAAGGCTGGCTCAAAAGCTTGATGGCTGCTTTAATATCGCTTTTATCAACGCTTTTGGCGAAATGGTGATTCTTCGTGATCCGTATGGTTTCCGCCCAGTAGTTTATGGATGGAAAGATGACATGTTCCTAGCTGCTTCTGAATCAAATGCCCTAATCAATTGCGGTGTGACCGAGTATAAGCATCTGGAGCCCGGGCATTTAATTTATGTTAAAAACGGGCACATTGAAGTTAAGAAATATGCTGAAACTCCAAGAAAAGCGCATTGCATGTTTGAGTGGGTTTATTTTGCAAATGTCAGCTCTGTCTTAAATGGCAGGTCTGTTTATATCACCCGAAAAAATCTTGGGAATGAATTAGCAAAGCTTGAAACTGAAAAGATTGACAAAGAGCATATTGTGGTGCCTGTGCCTGATACCGCAAAAGCCGCAGGCGATGCAATGGCTTATGAGTTAAATGCCCCATCTTCAGAAGGTCTTATAAGAAACAGGTTTGTGGGAAGAACATTTATTGAAGGCTCATCTAGAGAGGACAGGGTACAGAATAAATACACCGCATTAAAGGAAATATTAAAGGATAAAAAGGTGATAGTTGTAGATGACAGCATAGTTCGTGGCTCAACAACTAAGCAGCTGATAAATTACATCAAGAAAGTAGGCGGGGCAAAAGAAGTGCATGTCCGCGTTTCTTGTCCGCCTATAAGAGGTCCTTGCTTTTACGGTATTGACATGTCAACTGTCGCTGAATTATTAGTGCCGAAGTACGAAGGCGAGCCTAAAAAGGGCGAGGTCTCAAAAGAAATCATTGCCAGAATAGCTAAAGACCTTGGCGCTGATTCCCTAAAGTACCAAAGCATTCAAGGCTTGATACGAAGTATTGATAAGCCGGCAAAAGATCTTTGCATGGCGTGCCTTACAGGAGACTACCCGACGCCCTGGGGCAGGAAGTTGTATCAGAAAGCTTGGGAAAATTTCAGAAAAGGGGTTAAGGAAAGGACTTATGCGTGCTGAGAAAAAGTAAATACTTGATCAACTCAATAAAATTTTGGGCGCCTTGATGTCTTTGAATCGAAATATATAAATAGATGTGATGGATAATTTCATGATATGGCAGATAAAAAATCAATAATACTAATCGCTGTTTCATCAATATTATTTCTATTAATCTATTCATTTATTGCATTTGCAATGAAATTATCTTATACCACCTACGCAGTTGTTCATATTTTTTTTGCATTAATAGTTGTTTTTATTCTTTCAAAAATAATTGAGGTAAAGGAATCTTCATTCAAGAGCGGATTGATTGTTTCATTAATTGTTGGAATAATCTTACTAATTCCAAATTTCTTAATTTATAATATGAATCAAAAGTGGACTGGAACTGATATGATTTCTATGTTCAATGCTCCTAATCCAATTATTTTTTTCATCATATTCATTATACTATTCAATATTCCATTTTTATTATTTTCAAAAATATCAATGGGAAAAACAACAATTTTTTCGATAATCTTAATAGCATTAATTCTTATTAGTTCTCCAATATATTCATTAACAAAATTGGGATGTATCTCATTTACTTGTAATGAAGATGGCTGTTTCTGTAGATATACTACAGTAATTCCAGAAGGAGAATGTCCTGAATGTTCCTCATTATGTGCTGAAAAAGGAAAAACTGAAGCAAAAACAACATTACCTTTATCTAATATGCCTGTTTCTGTGCAAAAAACGCCTGAGGGAGGATTTAAAGCTGCTAGTGGACCGATTCAATGCTATTGTTATTGTAAATAGATTTCGGTAACGGCGCCCAAAATTTTACATTTCGGAACGAAATTTCCCAGAACTACACAACTGGGAAAGAGTTTAACAGAAATTTCCTTAAGATCAGCAATCATATGATTTAAAATTGGAGATTAAATGCCAGAAAAAACTCTTTGGGAGCAATTTAACCTAGCGGAAATTAACCCAGACAAAGCAGGAGCTATCCTTTATGCTATAAAATACGACAGAGAGAATTTTAGCTCATAGAGAATCAGTGGTCAGCGCTTTACAATCTAACGGTATCGAATTTAGAGATTTAGGAGAATTTATTGGAGTAGTTCAGATGCCATCTCAAGCAGAATCTGATTACAGACGAATCTCTGCGTTGCTGGAGGAGTTATCTGTTCTTAATGGAGCATTGTCATATCACGAGGTTAGTTATGGTGCTGAAGATGGGTTGTCTACGATAAAGTGTGGACTTGAGTCCGCATATTGGCAATTATTGAAGAAAAGGAAGTTGCCTGATGCTTATCATTTAGTTAGCTTTGAAATAACTGAGTTTGTTACAGAAATTGCTTCTGCCCTTCATGCTCTCTCTGCAAGAGACAAGAAAACTTTGGAAAGTTTGCTTGATTTCGCAAGAACCCAAGCTCGTCAATTGAACTACCCTAAGGGAGTCTTATTTAGTTAAATCGAATGTTTATGCTTAAATTCTGGATATTTTCATTATTAAACTGACAATGCAAATGCTCTCAAATATCAAAAAAGAATTAAGAACATTTAGGGACCCTGGTAAAGCAATGATTCTTTCGAGTTTCTTCAAAACTGGCAGGGGACAATATGGAGAAGGAGACTTTTTTCTTGGTATTTCAGTTCCGGAACAAAGAAGGTTAGCTAAAAAATACATCAATTTGCAATTGATAGATATTCGGGAACTGTTAAAAAACAAAATCCATGAATATAGGCTAACTTCATTGCTTATTCTGGTTGAAAAATACAACAAAGGAAGCCAAACTATAAAACAAGAAATCTTTGACTTCTACCTCAGTAACTTGAAGTATGTAAATAATTGGGATTTGGTGGATTTGACTGCTGACAAAATAGTTGGAAGCTATTTGTTTGACAGGGATAAATCAATTTTGTATGAATTATCAAAATCCCAAAATGTTTGGGAAAGAAGAATATCAGTAATTGCAACATTTCATTTTATCAAGAACAACCAATTTGACGACACATTAAGAATTTCTGAAATGTTGTTAAATGATAAGCACGATTTGATTCACAAAGCAGTTGGATGGATGCTTAGGGAAATTGGAAAAAGAAATCAAGAAGTGGAAGAAGATTTCTTGAAAAAACACCACAAAAAAATGCCAAGAACAATGCTCAGGTACGCTATTGAAAGGTTTGATGAGAAGAATAGAGAATTCTATTTAAAGAAGTGAAATTATAATTTATTGCCGTAAAATTTATATACAAAAACAAAAATTGCGGGCTAATGCATAAAGCCCACGGTCTAATGGAAGCCGATTTAGAATTCTTAAGGGGATATGTGCATGGCCCATTGGAATCTATTACTTCGCTGAAGCTTGAAGATGAGAATATAGCTGGGAAAGTTCGCTTTTTGTTGAGAAGAAAGGAAGTGTTTGACGACTTAGTCAGACCGCCTGTTGACAAAGCCTACCTAGAAGAAAAAAAATTGAGGGTAGTTAGAGTGTCTCCATATCTGTACAGCTTAGCTGTTGTTCAAGAGGCTTTTCCAAAGGCCGGCATTGAAGATGATGATATGATTATGTACGCTGCTGATATGTTGTCAAGATTTTCCTGCCAAGAAAAAGAATACAGATTTTTGCCAAGAAGAGAAAGAGACTTGGGAACATTAGGAGATATGGTAAACTTAGTCCAAGAAAAATGTGGAAAAGATGGCACAAAAGAGGATGCTTTTAGAGCATATGTCCACTTGGGCGAGCTTGCACTATTTCTAGCTGGAGTATTCGCTGAGCATGTTAGGCACTCAGGTAAGCTAAGACCGATGCCAGCCGATGCTTATGAAAAAATCGGTTCGACATGCTATTTCAGGGCACATGTTCTTAGTAAGGAAGTAGAACCTATTTTCATTAGAATGAGTTTTGAGGAAGAATTTATACAAACAGCGCAAGCCCTCAACTTTGCAACGAGAAAATATATTGGCATTGACCCTTTTGTGCAAAGTTTGCGTAGGGAAATGGGTTCAAGAATGTGGCACTAAAAGTGAATAATAACCACTTAAGCAATTAGTTTACTCATACTCAATCGTCGCTGGCGGCTTCTGGCTGATGTCATAAACAACTCTGTTAACTCCTCTGACTTCATTAATTATTCTGTTGGAAATCTTTTCTAATAATTCATTTGGAAGCTTTGCCCAGTCTGCCGTCATTGCATCAATGCTTGTGACCGCCCTTAAAGAAATGATATACTCATACGTTCTTGCATCGCCCATCACACCCACGGATTTGACTGGGAACAAAGCAGCAAATGCCTGCCATGTTTTACCATATAAACCTGATTTTTTCAATTCTTCAATGAAAATATAATCAGCCTCTCTTAAAATTTTCAGTCTTTCTTCGGTAATCTCGCCCAAAATCCTTATGGCCAATCCTGGACCTGGAAAGGGGTGCCTGTTCAGAATTTCATCAGGAATTTTTAGCTCTTTTCCAAGCTTTCTGACCTCATCCTTATAAAATTCTTTTAAGGGTTCAATGACCTTTAGCTTCATCTTCTCAGGCAAAGTGACATTATGGTGTGATTTGATTTTGGAAGCGTATTTTGTAGGCTGAGCGCTTTCAATCCTATCAGGATAAATAGTTCCTTGTCCAAGAAATTTTATTGCTGGGTGCTTTTTCTCCAATTCAATAACCTGCTTCTCAAAAACCTCAATAAAAGTATGCCCTATAATTTTTCTTTTTTCTTCCGGGTCTGTAACTTCTTTCAGTTTTCCTAGAAATATTTGCGATGCGTTAATAAAATAAAAATGTTTAAATTTCAATTTTTTCTCGAAGAAATCCTTAATTTCTTCTGCTTCTCCTTTTCTTATCAATCCGTGATCTATACAAACACAAAATAGCTTGTTGCCAATTGCTTTATGTATCAAAGTAGCTGCAACAGTGCTGTCTACTCCGCCAGAAACACCCATAATAACTGAACTATGCACAATTTCCTTTTTTATGTCTTTAATTAATTTTTTTGACAGATTCTTAATGTGCCAATCTTTTTTTGCTTTGCAGATGTCAAAGACAAAATTTTTCAGGATTTGATTTCCCTTTGGCGTATGCACAACTTCTGCATGGAACTGGATGCCGTACAATTTTCTCTTACTATTTTCGAAGGCTGCAATCTTACAAGTGTCAGTAGATGCCAAAACCTCAAAATCATTTGGAAGTTTTTGAACTAAGTCACCATGGCTCATCCAAACCTGTTCTTTTTTTGAAAGCCCGTTTAGTAATTTGCCATTTTTTTTCACAAACAATTCTTTTTTTCCAAACTCCTTTAATTTTCCGCCTAAAACTTCGCCTCCAACAAATTTTCCGATTAGTTGCAAGCCATAGCAAATGCCAAGGACAGGAATTCCCAAATCAAGGATTTTTTTGTTCATTACTGGCGCATTATCTTCATAAACACTTGATGGGCCCCCTGAAAGAATAATTCCATCTGGCCTTAATTTTCCAATTTCTTTCAAAGAAACATCACAAGGCAAGATTTCAGAATAAACGCCAAAATCACGCACTCTTCGTGCTATAAGATGGCAATATTGCCCTCCAAAGTTTAGGACGAGTATCATTTTATTATTGTTCATTGACCGGATTCTGGAACCCGTTTTCTTTTTAATGATTCTGTATAGTTTTTTCAGCCAATCCAAATCCGCCTTCATAATAAGTTTTGAAATCGGTTTTTGTTCCAACATACCACATTCTATACTTACCATCATCTATAAGAACAGTGGGTGATGCTAAGCCCTGAGCTGTCCATCCCTCTGCACCGAAATTCAATATAGGTTTCTTGTCCTTTTTCCAAGTTATACCATCGCTTGATATCGCATGCCAAATTGGTCCAACTATTTTGCCTTCATCAAGCAAAATGGCATAGAACATCTCGAATTCCTTTCCATTCCAAATAACATTGTCTTCTATGATGCCTGCTTCTTTTCTGTTTTGCCGTTCTACATCAATTTCCAGAACTTTTCCTTTCTTTTCCCAATTAACGCCATCCTTGCTTTTTGCAAGTCCAAATGAAACTTGTAATTTATTAGACATTCCAGCATACCACATATAGTACTCATTGTCTTTGAAAAGAACACTTGGCTCAAAAATTGATAATTCATCAAAATCTCCTTTAGAACCCAGTTTTAAAATCGGATTCTTGGAATATTTTTCCCACTTAACACCATCATCAGATATTGCAACACCCATTTGAAACCCCCCTTCTGTATCTGGTACATTGTTGCCAGCATAGAACATAAAATATTTTCCATCAGTCAATTTTATAACATGAGGTGTTTCAACTTTTACCGAATCCCAATTTCCTTTTTTACCAGGCTTAAGCACCGGAACAGAATTACGATTCCATTCGATTCCATCAATAGAAGTTACTCTGAAAATATTAACATTATTTGTATCACTAAAATCGCCTTTAGATGCTCCATAATACATTACGTAACCTTTGCCATCTTTAATAACAGAAGGATCACTCATCACCCCATCAGATAATTCTGGACTAGATTTGAATATTGGGTTATTGCTGTAGCGTACCCATTTAGAGTCTTCTCTATTTTCTTTTAATTCTTGGTCAATATTTTCCTTCTGTACATTATTGGTTTTTGTTTCTTCTTTACATCCTATTAAGAGTAAAATAGTGACTAAAACAATTAAGAATCCTACTACAACATTATATTTTTTTTTTGATGAAATATTCCGCATCATTTCTTAAACCTCATTAATATTTTTCATTTCAGGGAAATTTTGGTTCTCAAAGAATCAAAATTTTCTTTTCAAGTGCAAATCAAATCCAACTTTCCCAACTCAATTGCTTTTTTTATCTCCATCCCTATTCTTTCCCCATAGGAGATGGAATATCCATAAAGATAGCCTGAGTATGGCGTAAATAATGTTCCGGGGCTCCCAGGTATTCGCATGCTCACATCAAAAATTACAATATCTTCTTTGCCTTCTTCAGCAACGACAGCGCCTTGCAGTGCAAAAGGCCCAATAATGCCGATAGGATGCTCTTTTTTTGTTGTTGCAACAAATTTTTCTCCCAAAATGAAAATTTTTTCCAATAATGATTCTTTGACAGTTACAGTAAAGTGCCCGGTTTCAATGTATTTTGGCTTAATATGCCTTAGAACTTCCATCTGTTCAGCTGCAGGCAATCTTAATATTCCATCCAAATTGGTTTGTCGTCTCGTATCTGTTCCCATCAATTCAAGCTGTTCACTTAACGGACTGTAAAAGAAATTAAAGTTAACATGCGCGCCTATAACATATTCCTCAATAACTGCTTTGTTTAGGTTATTTTTCTTGATTATTTTCCGATTGATTAGTTCCGTTGATTTTTCTTTGTATTCTTTGTAATTTGAACACAAGAAAAATGCCCTTTCATAGCCTCTTTTCGACTCTGCAACCTTGACAATAACAAGCCTGTCAATTTTCTTCGGATCTTTGAAAAGTTTTGGTATACTGATTCCTGCTTTCTGCAGAAGGTAATATTGATTTCTTGATGCATCTCTTTCTTCTAATTTAACCATGTCTCTAGTGCCATAAATTGGAATCAAAAATTTATTTTCAATATCTTTATAGCTGCAATAAACCCAGAAATATCTGTTATGAACAAAGATGATGTTTCTTTTTCTCAACTCTTCCTGCACTTCCTTTTTTGTTATGTCTGAAAACTTATTTAAAACAATAACATCATCAACAAATCCGATTCCTTCCCTTCTTTTGTAGTATTTTGCATAAGTCTGCTCTCTTCCTCTTTGGCATACAACCAATGTCTTGAAGCCGTGCATGTGCGCTCCTCTGCAGACATCCAAAGCTGAATGTCCGCCAAGTACTCCTATGGTTAAGTTTTTCTTGTCATATTTCTCTAATAATTTTGATATTTGTTTTTGGGTTATCATTTTGAGTTTATTTTGTTTGTCCAATAATTGTTTTTTTCAGTTACTTAAATAATCTCTTAGCTTTTTCTATTGAGCCTTTACCTGTTTTAAAGTCCATTCTCTTTCCATAATAAACCAAGGAATTTCTTCTGTACCTGCAATCATCAAACATCCTAAACAGCTCTTCTCTTTTCAAAACGTCTTTAAGGTAATACCCTAAGCATATATGGTTATTTACTTTATAACCATCCAAAATCACTAATGAGTGAAGCAGTTCTAAGACAGAAGAATAGTAATCCTCAAATATATAATTCACAGTCTTTTCATTTAAATTCCATATTGAAAATTTTATTCTGTCTTCCGCGGTTTCGATTAAAGATTTTACCTTTTCTTTATCGGAAGTCACTTTAAGTGCCGAGTTTGAATATATGCAGTCATCCCAAGATGCTTCTTTCATTTGAAAACCTCAACAAAACCATTTAGGACAATCCCATTTAAAATATTATTAGCCAATTTTTTGTTTTCAACCTGATTTATGCCCCTATATATGAAAAGCTGGATTTTTCTATGAAGTTTTTTCTCGAATTCACTAAGCATGATTGATATTTTGCTTGGAGTTTCCATATACAAATCAATATCTGAGCCTTCTGTATCCTCGCCTTTTGAGTATGAGCCAAACAATACTATTGTCGGATTACTGTATTTTAGAATTAAACCGTCAATTAACTTTGATTCGTAAAGGCTCCCGATATTATAGAGTAGCTTTTTGACTAAGAATCGCTTATTTGTTCTGTCTGCAGCATAGAATTTGATTCCGGATATAACAATTTTATTTAGTATGCCTTCCTTCTCTAATTCTTTGCAGTACCTTATTACAGAAGGCAATGGCAGCTTTAGCTCTCTTTCTATCTGCCTGACTCTCATTTTGGCAGTTGGATTCATAAAAAAGTATTCTTTTATTCTTTCTTTGATATTATAGGATTTCATTTGATATTATAAAGTATCAACTGATATTTAAAGTTATCGGTTGAATATTTTTCAAATTTGTTTTTGGGAATCATTTATCTGAGTAATGATAAAAACCATGAAATAAATTTGCTTATTATATTGTCTGATTTTTCTGTTTGGTTTTTTTCTTGTTTTGTTTCATTAATTTTAACTATTTTCTGAGGCACTTTTTGTTTATCTATGATTTTCTGCTCTTCTTTATCTTTAATTTTGATATTTGCAGTTTCTTTAGATACATTTTTCTGAGTCTGTTCTTTCTCTGTAATTTGTGCTTTTGTTGTATTTTCAATTTTCTTTTCTTCAATTATTGACACTTCTTCCTCTCCTGCAAATTCAAATGCGTACTCATTTCCTTGAAATTTGTAATTTTGGTAATCAGCTAAAATTTCAGCTGCTTTTTTTGTTCCTAAATCAGTGTAACCTGCAACAATTAAATGGAAAAAATCACCATTTTTGTATAGCTTTATACGTCCTTTACCTCTTGGGAAATCTTTATTACAAGGTTTGGGGTTATTCATTATTCTAGCACTGATTTCATTTACACAAGGATTGCCTATCGAGATTATGTTTTGATTCAAGTCTGTTATTTCACTTGATAATTTATTTTTAATATTAACGTCTCTGCCCAAACTTGATAAAGATGATACTGTATATGTTTGTGCTAATACATTAGAAGATGATGATTTATCTCCGACAACTGTTGTTATATATAATTCACCATCTTTTATTAAAAAATTGGGATAATCTGATAAATCATTCCCACTTAAAATACATTTACCATTAAAGCATGAATTGCTTTTACATTCTTGGTTGCAATCACATATTTTTTCAACACTTTTTGATTTACATAAATCACATTTATCAGTTTCTGGGCATTGTTCAATACAACGACCATCACCACACTCGAAACCTGGATCACACCTATAACCGCACATTCCACAATTTTCTTTGTCGTAGCTTAAACCCACTTTCTTTCCGCTGCAACAGCTATCTTGTTCGCAATTTTCTCCAGAATCACAAATGCCATTGCCACAAAATGGTTTATAGGGACCATCAATCAAAATGTCAACTATATCATAAGACTCAGCTCCAAGATGACAAAAAGCCTTGGTGTCACAAAAATCAACAACTATATTTGTTATTTTTAGAGCGTACTCATCATCCAATCTAAAAGTAGAATCTCTTTGCATTTGAGCTGCAGGTACACCATTTATTCTAAAAGCACAATATGACTGTTCACAATACAGCAAATGAATAGCATATTTTTTTTCATTATTGATGTTTACTCCTTTAATGTTATCATTTACATTACCTACTTTCATAACAGTTGTATAACCCCCAGTAATTTTCACATAATCTATATTTGAAAAATAGTTATAATCTTTAAGATACTGGTCTCTATAAGCTCTATCAAAATCAAGATTTTCTTCATTATACACTTTAGCTAATTGCGCATTAACTATGACAATATCCAATATAAAAATCAAAATTAACAAAAGAGTTATTTTTCTCATTTTCACCCCAAAATCTTTTTCATCTTATCAGTTTCAATCGCTTTTTTTATCTCAATCGCAATTCTTCTGCCTGTTGACATCGGCATATTATATTTAAGCCAAGTATAAGGGCTGCCCTCAATGAATGGATTAGTACCGGCAACAATCCTTGCTGAAATCTCAAAAACATAAATCTCTTCTTCTGGTGTTAAGATTGTTTCAAGGCAAAAAGGTCCAAACAATCCGGGAGGCGCTAGTTTTTTTGATTTGTTGACGACATTTTCTCCCATATCAATCAATCTTGGCAGGAATGATTCCCTGACAACAACCGGGATATTGCCTACAATTACATAGCTTGGATCGATCTTCGGCAGCAGTATTTGGTCTCTTGCGGTTATTCTCCCGAGCGAATCCACATTGCTCTCGTACCTTATGTCGCATCCCATTATTTCGATTTCATTTGTTAAAGAGGAGTAAAAGTAATGAATAAATAAAGGAACCCCAATTATATATTCTTGAATTACATACTTTTTTAACTTGTACGGCTTGATTTTCTTGTTGAAATCCTTCTCATCCTTTGCCAAGAAATATCCTCTTCCACCTTCTGCTCCCATAAATTTGACAATTACAAGCCTGTCTATATCTTTGGGGCTTTTGAAAAGCAAAGGCACTTTTAAGCCTGAATTAACCAGCCATTGTCTTTCTAAATACCTGTCAGATTCCCATTTGAGAATTTTTTTGTTGCCATAGTAAAGAACCTTAAGTTTTTCCACTTCTTCATAACCCATGTAAGTTACAAAAGAACCATGAGGTACAACAACCGCATTTCTTTCGATTAGCTGATCCTGAATTTTTGGAAAATCCTTGTAAGAATTAATGCTTATAATTTCATCAGCAGCATTAAACATTTTATATGGGCGTTCACAGCCCTTTTTGCATACCGCGATTGTTTGAAAGCCTTCGTCGTGCGCTCCTTTGAATATTTGCAGTGCAGAATGAGAGCCAATTGTTGCAATCTTGTATTTTGGTTGCGCCATATCATAGATAAAACGCTGGATTATTTAAATTTTACTACCTGCGATAGAGAAATGGAACTATTTTCAGTATGGAAAAGAAATTAATATAATTAGCTATTAATCTCTTTCAAAACAGCGTCTAACAATGGTTCAAAGCAGCTTCTTGCCAAGGAAATTACATCTTCGACTTCTACAGGTTTTGGAAAATATCCATAATAGTTTATGTTATGCCTTAGTGTTCTTAAATTACCGATAAGGTAAACTGGTCTTTGCGTGTTTACTTTTAATTTAAGAAGTTCTTTTATAGGTTCAATGTGGTCTTGAGATTTGATTCCTTTTGCGACTAATAAGGCATCGCCGAGCATCCTAAAACATTCATAAATATTGCGAACTATGGTTCCTCCAGAGTCCCCCGCTAGTTTTAAGGTTAATGTATAATTCATATCTCTTTTTGAAGCTTCTATAATACTCAACGCATTCTTCTTGTCAGGAACTTTATATCGTATAGTCATGGTCTTACCTCCAAAAATCCTTCCAGAACAATTCCATTTGCTATATTAGAGAATAAATTCAGATCAACGTTATTACGGGTAAAAATGTGAAGATTAACTTTTACATTTTTCCTGTAGCCGAATTGTGGAAAAATACGGAATTCATGAATCGATAAACTCTGGTTTCCAAGTATTTCAATAGCTATATCAATATCACTTTTCTCGGTGTCATCTCCTTTTCTATAACTGCCGAACAATATGAGTACCCTTGGATTCTGTTTAAATTCATTTTGCATGAAATCGCGTATTGCTTGAATAAGTGGAGATTCATACACCATGATAAGATTATAAGCGATTTTCTTTGAGAAGTTGTATATATGCTGCTGGTTGCATGAAATGCGCCATACTTTACCTAAAACATCCTTTATAAGAAATCCTTCTTTTTCAAGCATGGTTACAATTCTGTTTGCAGTAGTCTTTGAAATATTAAGGTTATCTGCTAGGTCTGTAAGACTCATCTGTTGAGAAGGAAAAGAAAAGAACCAGAGAAGCACTTTTTGATACCCTTCATTTAATTCCTGGAACTTTGATTTTAACTCCACAACTTCTGTTTGTTGTTTCTTGACCATGATCATGGTAACACGTATTACTATATAAACTTTTTGGTTACCATATGGTTATCTAAAAAATCAACTGAATTTTTAAAGAACCATCCTATTATTGGAAAAGATAGCTTATCTTAGTATACTAAACGAGGGGGTATATAGTAATTCGTATTTGTTATCCTACCAAAAGTAGAACCTATAAAAAATAATATTATCAAAAAAATTAAAGTTATAATTAACCATCTGAGTACTTTTCCCTTTTTGTGCTTAAAATATGGTATAGCAAGTAATGAAATTATAAAAATTAAATGAAATATTAAGGAATATACGATACCAATGGGGTCAATTCTCACTTTAAATCCAGATAATTTGTAAAAAAAATAAAAAATACCTGTAGGCATGTCTAATAAAGAAAATACTAGTATTAGAATAAATGCTAAAACAGATACAACCTCATTTCCTAATAATACTATTATTAAAGAATTTATTACTCCCAGCCCAAAATAAAATACTAGAAAAAACCACCATTTTGTCGTGAGTTTCCAAAATCAATGAAGTTGAGAGTCATCAACTTGCTTTGTTTCTGGATTTTGTTGATTTTTGCTTTGTTGTTGTGGCATCACCATGTCTTTTTAATTGACATGCATATAAACTTTTCTATATAAAAATAATATTATTCTCGATATGGAAAGTAAATATTATTATTGCATCAAGACTGTATTTGTTTGCTTAAAAATCTATTTTTTCGAAGCATAGAGTTATGAAACTTAAATTAATCCTTCAGGTTTAGAGGGTGATAAATTGAAACTCTTGTATTGCCTGGACTTGACTCAATAGTCAAATGGCTTCTTAATAATTTGCATGCTAAAGCAACATAGGGTAAGCCAAATCCTCCACTTTTCTCTTTTGTGAGATTGAACTTAAGAAGACTATCAAGAAGTATATCCTGTGGAAAACCTTGCCCATTGTCCCGCACAGTTAGAACTACAAAATCATCGCGTTCAGAGCCATCATCAGGCGAATATAAAGCCCTGTCAACATGTCCTGAAAATCCAGACATTGTGACATTTATTTCGCCTTGGGGGTTTACAAATCTTGAGCTGTTGTAAGCTAAGTGGTACATTGCAGTATACAAGACAGGAGGAAATGTCGAAAAACTTTTACCGAAGCTGTCATAATGAACTATAGGTGGTTTTTTCAATTTGGCAAAAGCCTCATTCATATCTTCCATTTTATCTTCTAGCCAACTTGGATCGGCTCGTTGTAAATAACTCTCATCTTTAAACAAATAGGATAGTGAATTAATAAAAGCATTATAGTGATTCCAAAATTTCAGTATCTTTTCAGGACCATAAGTCCAGTCCGAACCTGAAGCACCTAACTCAATTTGTGATTGTAGTATTGCCCCTATATTTTTAACATCATGTCCCATGAACCTATCAAAGTTACTACTGATTTGCGCACGTTCCTCTAAAGTCAATGAATTTTTCACAACTATGCAGTAAATTCATTCATTATTTATAGTTTTGCATTTCAAAACCTTTAACTAAAAACTCCTTCCAAACAAAAAGTTTAAATATATATTATAACATAAGTTATAACAAAAGGGGCTATTTAGGTGGATTGGAGATTTAATGAATAGGTTAATCAGAAAGAAAGCAAAGATTACATTCGATCCACATTTGTTTGACAGAAAGGAATATTGGAATCTTGACTTAGATAAAATTGAAGAAGCAGTTAGGACAGGCAAGTTGTTTGAAGAAAAGTGTGAAAAACCAAATAAACTTTGCTTTAAAAGGTATTTTGGCAAAGAAAAAATCACTTACGCGGTAATCGTAAGAAACCATAACAACTTCATTGAGGTGAAAACAGTATGGCCAAAGAAAGGAAGATAAAATGCGATTGTGGAGAGTTTTTAATAGAGAAAAGGATAAAATTTGACAATTTTGAAACAGAGGCAATGGTATGCCCAAAATGCAATTTTACAACATTAACAAGAAAGCAAGTTGAGAAATATGCAAAGCTAAAACAGCTACACCAATTAGTTGACACAGAAAGAAAAATAATAAAAATAGGAAATTCAATGGGATTAACTCTGCCCGATAGACTTCAAGATTTTGGTGCAAAAATTGGGAAAAAGGTTAAAATCGAAGCCTTAAGCCCGAAATCACTTAAAATTGAATTTTTAGGCTAATAAAATGGTGAAAATTTTAGAAATTAATTAAATAAAAACCTTTAAATAAAAATCTCAAATTCCCTCCCCTATCATGGCAAAGCAATTAGGACCTTCAAATATTGCAGTTATCGGCATGGAATGGGGCGACGAAGGAAAAGGCAAAATAGTTGATTTCTTGGCGGAAAAAGCTAATGTTATTGCAAGATATAATGGCGGCAATAATGCAGGGCATACTATTGAGGTTGAAAACAAAAAAATAGTGCTTCATTTAATTCCTTCTGGGGTAATGCATAAAAACAAATTAAATGTTGTTGGCAATGGACTGGTTATTGATCCTAAGGTTTTGATTTCAGAAATTCAAAATTTAGAAAAAAATAATATCAAAATTACTCCGGAAAGTTTAGTTATAAGCGAAAATGCGCATATTATTCTGCCGCACCACATAGGAGAGGACAAGAAAGCTGGCGCTGCAATAGGAACAACAGCAAGAGGAATTGGTCCGGCTTATGCTGATAAGGCAGCAAGGATTGGCTTGAAAGTTTATGAATTTGTTGATGATGCCATTTTTAAAAAAAGATTTGGAAATGAGGGCTTTTATCAGGAATACAAAAAGTATGCAGAGTCTTTAAAGCCGTACGTTAATGACGCATCAATGCTCATGAATTTTGCGCTTCTAAAAAATCAAAGAATAATTTTTGAGGGGGCTCAAGGGACTTTGCTTGACATCGACCACGGAACTTACCCGTTTGTTACATCTTCAAACGCGATAGCTGGAGGGGCTTGCACAGGCCTTGGGATTTCTCCTAAAAGAATCCAAAGCATTTTGGGAGTATGCAAAGCCTACAAAACAAGAGTTGGGCTTGGCCCGTTTCCAACAGAGATTACAGGAGCTGTAGGGGATAAAATACAGAAAACCGGCAAAGAATTTGGAGCAACAACTGGGAGGCAACGCAGAGTAGGCTGGTTTGATGCGCTCGTTGGCAAGTACGCTGTCATGATTAACGGAATAGACTCAATTGCATTGACAAAGCTTGATGTCTTGACGACAATTGACAAATTGAGGGTATGCGTTGCATACAAGCACAAAGGCAGTTTACTTCAGAATTTCACAACCAACATAAAAATTTTGCAGAACTGCCAGCCGATATATGAAGAATTTGACGGATGGTGGGATGATATAACCAAAGTCAGGACTTATGATAAGCTTCCAAACAACGCAAAAAAGTATTTGAGGAGGATTGAAGAATTATTGAAAGTGCCAATTTCTATAATTTCTGTCGGGCCAAAAAGAGAGCAGACGATTGTTGCAAAGAATGAGTTTTTGATTTAATTTTATTTTTGTATAAATAATACGCCCTCTTTATCTTCAAAGAATTTATCTCCTGTCACAAATTTTATATTGTTTTCTAAGGCATAAATATAACTAATGCAATCAAAAACTGATAAATTTTCTTTTTTATTGTTTATCGTGTATTTTAAAGCTTTTATTAAAATATCTCGGCTTATATATTGGCAGTAAGGAGACAGCTTGTTGTGCCACTCAATAGCTATATTTTCATTTTCGTTTTTGTATAAAAAGATATAAAATTCAGCCATTGTAGTGTCGGTTATCACAAAATTTTGATTAAATATTGCAGAGAACTTAGGATTAGCTTTCCATATTTCAACTAGAGCATAAGTGTCTAAGCACAGCATTTTAGAAAAACTTGCTTTCTTTTCCCCTAACTTCTTTTAATAGTTCTTCAGTTGATTTATTAGTCTTTCCCGCACCCATACCAAACAATTCCTTTAACGGATTTTCTTTTGGTTTGATGTCTATAACAACATCTTGGTTTTCCTTCAACTTAAGTCCTTTTACAACTTCTTTGGGTATTATTACCCCCAAAGAGCTTCCCCATTTTCGTGTTTTTGAGATTATCATTTTAAGTTATATATTAAATATAATAGTTAGATATAAAGTATAACTAATATAAAAAAGTTGCGGTTTCTGGATTTTAAAGAGATAGATAAAAAAGTTAAGAGCAATTAAACTTATCGCATTTTACAATTAGTTCACATTCAATTCCATGCCATTCTCTACTGGTTTCACAAAATTTCCCTTGAAGTATCTCTTTATTGTTTCTTTCAGGATTTACATCTTGACAAAAAGAATTGCATTGCTCTAATCTGTACTGAAATCTATCTTGATTATGTTTATCATATTTGTAATACCTTGAGTTCTTGAACGCATCTAATTTTTCCTCTGGAGAACATCCATATTTATGATACCAAAGTTTATGGTCGCATCCTTGACTGTAGAAATAGCCACATTTTCCGGTAAAAACATTAGTGCCAAAATAAGGTTGGTTTGCCGCAGTGCAAAAAAAGAAAACAATTGAATATGCAAGATATAAAACAACCGCAAATGAAACAGCTACAATGAGACTGATACCAAATATTGCAGATTTGGCAACTTGCTTATTCCTAATATTTTGAATTAATTTTATTAACAATATAAAAATTCCAAAACTTATCAAACTAAAAATAATTAAAGTTATAAGAAATAACTTGAGAGAGGTTGTGTTAAAATTTATAATTACAGAGATTATTAAAGAAAAAATTCCTAAAATAATCCATGTGAACCTTTTCATATCAAATCCTCTCCACGCTAATCTTCCCTTTCTCAACCTTCAAAACCACTTCATCCTTCTCTCCAAATTGTGCAATTCCTGTGACAATTTTTGGCAGTAAAATCCTATCACCTCTGAAATCAAGATTTGTTATTATTTGCTGAGCTATCTCTCCACTTAATCCCAAGTCTTCAAAAATCTTAAGGGTTGCTTCATCCCTGTCTCTTGCGGAAAATATCTCTGATTTTTCAAAAAGGTATTTTGCGATTTTATCAGCAACATTAATGCTGGTGGCTTTTGTAATGCCCTGCAATCCGGGACTTAAATTTGCCTCTATAACAAGCGGCCCTTTCGGGCTTTCAAGCATATCCACCGCACAAATCTCAGCGCCAATTGAAGTTGCGGTGTCAATCGCTATCCTTTTTGTGTTTTGGTCAAGTACACAAGCTTCACCTGTGCCTCCTGCATGAATATTGGCCCTTAATTCGCCTCGAACAGCCCTTCTTTTCATTGACGCTGCAACTTTATCGCCTACAACAAAAGCCCTGACATCTACTCCACCTGTCTCTATGTATTCCTGAATAAGGAACGGCTGCTTTAAGGCTATCAGCGCATCAAGCATAGATGATGCTGCAGCATAACTCTCTGCAAACATCACGCCTTTTCCTTGCGTGCCATGAGGGAACTTTAAAACTATTGGATAATTAACCTCATTTAAAACCTTTTTTGCTGCTCTTGTTGATGAGGCAAGATAAGTTGATGGCATTGGAATATTAAAATGCTGCAATGCCAAATGTGTCAACAACTTATCATGCCCCAATGTAAATGTTTCCGGCTTTATCGGCATATAGGATGAACGATACAAAGTTCTGGTTACAGACCTCAGCAAAGGGGCATACCTGAATGAGCCTCTTGCATAAATGCAGCTGTATTGTGACAATTGCTTTCCTTCGTATAAAACATCCAATTTTCCAGCCCCTAGATTAACTTCGACATCTCTTAAGTCAATATTGTCCACAAAATCAAAATAGTTTTTCATAGCTTCAATTATCATTAACGAGCTTTTGCTCCCCAAGGACATTACTGCTGACTTCATTTTTTGTTTAGTTTATTTTTTAATCAGATTTATTGATTTAAGTTTATGTTTATTGAAATCTTATTTTGTCGGGTCAATCAAAAACCCGTCTTTTAAAATATTTTGACCGATTAGTATTCTGTATTTCATATGGGCTCGATCAGCCAATGTAAATTCTGATTTGATTTTTTTGCCAGCTAACTCAATTGTTGCCTCAATAATTGGTCTTAGTTTTGAGCCATGCGCGGATTTGACCAGTTTTGATTTTATTACTGGCCCGAGCTTCAATTCTGTCGCGAGATTAGTGTCAATAGAGCTCTTCGTTGCTCCTGTATCAATTTTTGCAACGGCATTTTTCTTACCATTATGGTGGTAAATGCCAACTTTTTCTGCTAATCCAATTACAACTTTACCACTCAATGAATCATATATTCCCATTAAAATAAACAGAAACAAAAAAGATTTATTAATCTATTGTTTTTACTTCTCCAAAATTATAGCTGCTTTCTTAACACCATCTGTCCTTTTAATTTTCTCCAGCAATTTTTTAATCCTATCCATTCTTCCTTTTACAATGATTAATTCCAAGCATGTATGATGGTCAAGATAAGTATGCATTGAAGAAACAATCTGGCAGTGATAGTCATGCTGCAAGCTAGAGACATTTTTGCCATAATGCCCAACCCTTTGGTCATAAACTACTTTGATAGTCCCAACAATTTGGTTTTCATGTCTATGAACAAGGCTTTCCCTAATGATGTCATTAATTGCCTCTGACCTGTTAGTGTAGCCCCTCTCTTTTATAAATTTATCAAACAATTTCAATAGCTTTGGTTCGAATGATATTCCGGTCCTTGCTACTTTGTCCATCTTATTATGAAAAATTTTTCACAGTTTAAATAATTTTCGTAACACGATTACAAAAAACGTAATATTTATAAATATAGTTGCACAACAATGGCATAGAATGGATACTGTGCTATTAACTTTGCTGGGCTTTGGACTTATCTCTGGAATAAAGCATGCCTTTGACGCTGACCACATTGCTGCCATTTCCACTTTAGTATCCAACCACAAATCAATCAAGAAATCCACATTGTTAGGAATGTTTTGGGGTTTTGGTCATACAATTTCATTACTTGTCGTCGGGTTAATAGTCCTATTACTTAAGATACCAGTCCCTAGGAAAATATCGTTATCATTTGAGTTTATAGTTGGGCTTATGCTTGTTGTTTTAGGCTTAAATGTTCTGGCAACAATGAATAGAAACAAGATGCATTTGCATAAGCATAAGCATGCAGAGATAGAGCATATCCATTTTCATTCACATAAATCGGCAAAGCATCATAGTCATGAGCATTTGCCATTAAATAAATCTTTATTTATTGGCATTATGCATGGCTTAACAGGCAGCGCTGCTCTAACCCTGTTAGTTTTAAGCTCTATAAATTCAATTTGGTTGGGATTAATTTATGTCTTAATATTCGGAATTGGCTCAATAATTGGCATGGTTCTAATTAGTAGTGTAGTGTTGTTGCCTTTGACCCTTATTACAAACAAACTTGGTGAAATCCAAAAATTGTTAAGATTAGGCATCGGTTCTGTCAGCACTATAATTGGACTAGGCATAATGTATAATACAATATTTGCGTAGGATTCTAGTATGAATAAGGAACTAAACCAGAAATATAAGCATTTAAGGGAAATAATAGAGAGATTAGGTAGAGGAATTGTCGCTTTTTCAGGAGGCATTGACAGTGCTTTGGTCCTTAAAGTTGCTTATGATGTATTGGGGAATAAGGTTATTGCAGTAACAGCAGACAGCCCTTCTTTACCAAAAAGAGAGTTAAATGAGGCAAGGGAAATTGTGCAGCAAATTGGCGCAAGACATATTGTGATAACCACAAAAGAAACAGAAAACCAAAGCTACCTAAAAAATCCCAGCAACAGATGCTATCACTGCAAATCAGAACTTTATGCAAAGCTAAAAACTGTTTCGCAGGAACTAGGAATAAAAAATATAATTAATGGGACAAATTTTGACGACTTAGACGATTACAGGCCAGGGCTCTTGGCTGCAGATGAAAATAATGTGACCAGCCCTTTAGTGGCTGCAAAATTCACAAAAAATGATGTGAGGAAATTAGCAAATCATCTTGGCCTGAAAATCTGGGACAAGCCAAGCAGCCCCTGCTTATCTTCCCGAGTGCCTTATGGACAAGAGATAACATTAAAAAAACTGGCAATGATAGAGGAAGCAGAAAATTTCCTGAAAGGTTTGGGAATCAGGGAATTGAGAGTGAGGCATTTTGGTAATTTGGCGAAAATCGAAGCAAGCGAATCAGGAAGAAAAATTGCTGAGGATAATTTTCATTTGATTCAGCAAAAATTCCGTGACATTGGGTTTGCCGAAGTGGCTATATCAAATTTTAGAAGCGGTTCCTTAAACTTGATGCTAAATGTACGAGCGGAAAATTAGCGATATATTGCTTGAAGTGAGGAATAAAAAGATAAGCATAGCCAAAGCCATAAGAAAAATGAAGTTTGTTCCATTCGAGGATTTGGGTTTCGCCAAATTGGATACGCATAGGGCTTTGAGAAAAGGTTTTCCAGAGGCCGTATTCTGCCAGAATAAAACCAATGAGCAGGTTGTCGGCATTGTCAAGAAATTGGCTGAAGATGGAGGTATGGTTATTGCAACAAGGGCAACAGAAGAGATGTTTAGGGCTGTCAAAAGGCATATCAAAAATGCAAAATACAACAAAACTTCAAGAACAATAATTGTAAATAAAAACAGGACGCTGAAGAAAGGCAAAATCATTGTTTTGAGTGCAGGTACATCTGACATAAGCGTGGCTGAAGAGGCAGCAGTTGTAGCAGAAACAATGGGCAACAAAGTTGAAAGGCTTTACGATGTTGGGGTTGCAGGACTGCATAGGTTATTAAGCAATAAAGAAAAATTATCGAGTGCAAATGTGCTTGTAGTTGTTGCCGGCATGGACGGTGTTTTGCCAAGCGTTGTTTCCGGGCTTTTTGAAAAGCCGATTGTGGCAGTGCCTACATCTGTTGGCTATGGGGCATCCTTTAATGGGATTGCGCCATTATTGACGATGCTTAATTCATGCTCTCCTGGGGTTGTTGTCGTAAACATAGACAATGGCTTTGGAGCAGGATATTTTGCGAGCTTGATTAACAGATAAAATGGTTCCAAAAATAGAATTTGCTTACTCTTGGGTTTATGAAAGAATGTTATTGCCTAATCGTTTGAGTTATAAAAAAGTTTATTATATTGAATCCAATGAATTCGTAAAAAATGTAGAGAAAGATTGGGGAAGGATTGAGAAAAAAATATTGGATTCTATGTGTGAATTTTTGGATATAAAATGGAAAGATAAAGTAATAAAGTGCTATGTTGTCAGAAAAAGCTACTTTACAGCAATTTCAGAGCCATTAACTATACCAATTGAGACAATAAACAAAAACTTAAAGATAAAGCTCGATGAATCAAAATTTATAGATATCCTAATTCATGAATTAATACATAAATCATTTTTTCAAAGTAGATGTTTTAATTATTATTTCAGAAAATTGCGCATGAGATACAATATGCTGGATAATGATGCAATTATTCACATACCAATTCACGCAATACAAAAATCAATATACAAAAAATATTTTTCTGAATCGAGGTTAAATTGGTATATTCTATTTTGCCAAAAAAATAAAAGTTATGCAAAATCATGGGAGATTGTAAAAAAAGAAGGATGTGAAAATATCATTGCAGAAATAAAAAATAGCAAACATGAAAATTGCCTACTTTGACTGCTTTTCAGGAATCAGCGGGGACATGATAATTGGCGCTTTGATTGATTTAGGATTAGATATAAGATTTTTAAAGAAAGAATTGAAAAAATTAAACCTAAAAGGGTATGTAATCAAGACTAAAAAAGTCTCCAAAAGAGGCATTAATGCGACAAAATTTGATGTTGTAATGGATAATAAATTAAGTAATAAAGAACGCAATTTAAAGGAGATTAACAAAATCATTGACAATTCAAAATTAGACATCAAAGCAAATAATACAATTAAGGAAATTTTTCAAAAAATAGGAAATGCAGAAGCAAAAATCCACAATAAACCCGTGAATAATATCCATTTTCATGAGATTGGGGCAATAGACGCAATAATCGACATTGCCGGAGCTGTTATCGGGCTAAAAAAGCTGGGCATAGAAAAAATTTACTGCTCAAAACTTAATGTTGGCAGTGGCTTTGTTGAATTTTCACATGGAAGATTCCCAGTTCCGGCTCCTGCAACTGCTGAAATTTTACAAGGAGTTCCTGTTTATAGCACAAATGTTGAAGCAGAGCTTGTAACTCCGACAGGCGCTGCAATTGCAGCAGCCTTGGCAGATAAGTTTGGAGCCATGCCTGCTATGAAAATTGAAAAAATTGGCTATGGCGCAGGCTCCAAAGAGCTTGAGCAGCCAAATGTGCTGAGGGTTTTTTTAGGAGAGACTTGTGAAATAAAAAATGATGCAATTGATGTCATCGAAACAAATATTGACAATATGAATCCTGAAATTTATCCCTATCTTATAGACAAACTGATGGAAAATGGTGCCCTGGACGCCTATTTAACAAACATAATTATGAAAAAAGGAAGGCCTGCTGTTAAACTGACAGTATTGGCTGACAGGAATAATACAGATAAATTATGCAGAATTATTTTTGATGAAACAACAACCATTGGGGTAAGGATTTATCAGGCAGAAAAGAGAAAGCTTGACCGAGAAATAAAAACAATCAAGGCTAAATATGGGCATGTGGGCATAAAAATTTCAAAAAGTGGGGATAACATCATGAATGCAATGCCTGAATACGGGGATTGCGCGAGGATTGCTAAAAACAAAAAAATTCCCCTGAAGAAAGTGTATGAGGATGCAAGAAAGTCGACGGATAAATTATTTAAAACCGGCAGCTAAGCTCTTTAAATGATATGAAGTTGCAATGCTATTATTGATTAAACCTCTTCAAACAGCTTTGCAACTTTCTCTTTTCCCAAAGCAAGAATAAAGGGGGCTAGCTTTGGCCCTTTTTCCTTATTCAATAGGACTTTATAGGCTGCCTTGAAGAGTTCCTTAGGCTCAAGTATCACTTCATTTTTTGCAATATTATAAAGTTCATTAAACAGGCTTTGTTCTGTCCATTTGCCTTTTTTTAACTTATCTGCCAAAAAATGCAATGCTTCTTTTTGCCTTTGGCTTAGCGCAATATCCCTGGGAACATTTTTCTGAAGCTGGAATTTGTATTGCTCTTCGGCGAATTCATTAACCCATTTTTTTGCAAAGTTGAGCCTTTCCTTTACATATTGAATTTCAGGTTTAGTGGCATCTTCAGGCAAATGCCCTGTGTCTTGCAGTGATTTAAGTATCAATTTCTCGTCTTCAAAAACCTGCACCAGGATTGAAGAATGGATTAAGCTAACCTGAGGAGGCATTCTCCGGGGAATTTTTTCTACATGGCTAATCTCGTAAATCCTTTTTTGCCTTGCATTCTCTTTTTTTCCCAAATCCTCTTTTCCAAAATAAGCCCTTTCAGCCTGGTCGTATCTCTCGTAAAGCAAAATTATATCATTAGAGCCATAAGGCTGGAAGTCGATAGCTGCACTTGGCCTTGTCCTTACCAGCACAAATCTGAGCATTTTCCCAGGAGCATAATTTACTGAATCAGCGAAGCCCAAGCCTTGCCCTCTGGATGTAGACATTTTTTTGCCGCCAACTGTAAAGAACTCATATCCGTATCCAGTGTCATAGCCGTTGGAAGGGTAAGGAGGCGGGTAGTCAAAAACATCAACGCTTATTCTGCAAGCAACAGTCCTTGAGCCGTTTTTAGTGAAATGGTCCTTTCCGGCTGTCTCGGCAACAACGTGCTTAGCCCCCCATTTTGCTGCCCACTCAACCTTCCATGGGAATTTTCCATTTCCATCATACGGGGAAATCCAATTATTGCAGCCGCATCCTTTTGCCCATTCGACAACATTGTCCCTGCATTCAAAATGAACAATCTCCTTTTCCTTGTTCCATTCCAATGCTGCTGTTGTTGAAATTTTGCTGCATTTAGGGCATTTAACATTGAATGGAAGCTTGTGTGCGGCATCAACTTCTTTTCCATATAAATCAGCATATATCTTTTGAATCTTGCTTGCATTATCCAGCGCAATTTTTATGGCTTTGTTGAAAGAGCCTTTCTCATATTCTTCTCCAGTGCTTTCGAACTCCGCATTTATTCCAAATTCCGGGAACAGCTCAGTGCATTTCGAAAAATAATAATCCCCGAAGCTTTTGTAGCCTTTCGCTGGGCTTGGAATGTACCTAAATGGCACCCCAATGTACTTCTTGTTTTCTTCTTCGCTAAGCTCCTTGGACATCTTGTCCAAAGGATCCATGTCATCACTGCTCAGCACAAATCTTGCTTTTGCGCCTTTTTCTCTCAAAGCCTTTGCAATTGCATCATGTATTACCCATCCCCTTCCGGATCCAATGTGAATAGTACCTGAAGGAGTTTTCTCGTCATAAACAATATAGCCATGCTTCTTTGTCAGCTCTTTCAAAAGCGGTGTTTTCTCCACTTTGTCTATTATTTCATCAGCTGCCTGGTCTGCCCAAAATACATCATTGAAATCATTGCTTTCGACATTTTTAATCATAAAATCCAAAAATATAGGATATTATATAAAGATTTTGGGAATGCGGTGTGTGGAACAGAATAACACTGTCCCAACCAAAAAAGTTTCGTGCAGCTTTGGAAATTTGATTGAAGAATTGTACACTTTTGGATGCGAGTTTGGAGGATGCAAGACTGGGCCGGAAGCCACCAATGTAATTGTGGTGCCTAACCCAGTTGATGCAGGAGTGGATGCCCAGATATCATGGACTGACCCTACGGAATTTCCCGGATAGACTTATTTATTTTGAAACATTTATGCAAAGTTATTTTCTCAGAATGTGTTGAAGATAATTCAAATAATCTAAGCGAAGATGCTTAAAGCCAGATTTCATCGTGAAATTTTCCGATGTTTAACCATCGATGATCGCTATCTTTAATGGGAGTGGCTGTTGTTTACGATAAATTTAAGGATTTCCAAGTGGCTCAGTTTTTGATAAAATATTTAAATAATACCGTTCAAACAACCTATCTATGCCAAATAATAACATACTATCAGAATTCAGCGCTAGCGATATTGCCAAGTTCAAAAAAGATTTTATTCAACTGATTAAAGTTAGCGCGGAAATTGATAGGTATTATGGGGAAGCACGGCACGAACTGGATGTTTTTATTCCGAAATTTGAAAAACTGGCTGAAAGATTCAACAAAAAATATAATGGCCTAAAAATTAAGACTGAAAGACTAATTGACACTTACAAAGTTAAACTATTGATTAAAGAAATGGACGTAAAAGAATTTTTTGCAAATTCAGCATCCAGAATTCCTGGCTTAAAGTCCGTTGGAACAACTAACTTCGATCAGGTTGATGTCGGCGATGCTGAAAAATTTTCCAGATTCCTTGATTCAATCCATGATAAGGTTTACATATCCTACATCGACGCTGAAAGCGGCACAAGCACGGTTGCTGCTGCATTTGACAGGAATGAGAAAAGGGTTGAGGTGATTTACAACCCCGTTGAGATTACAAAAGAAAATTCTGCTGGCTTCAGGATAGTTGCGTTCTATGCCCTAAAGAATGTCGTTGACAAAAAAATTGAGGTTTATGGCGATGCCTCGACGTTCGGATTTTCTAACCTCTTAAACGAAATTGAAAAAAGGGAGTGGTACGACAGGTTTAATCCTAGGTTTTTGGAGTGAAGGGAAGATTTGTAACGCTTTAAACGGATAATACAAAGTTCTCACATATGACTCTATTTTTTCGGCAACCCTGAGAATTTCAGAGATGGAAATTTTTTCAGAGATGGCGAGCGAACGGAACAGAGCTGAAATCAGAGTGAAAATTCAATTTGGATGAACGAGCGCAGCGAAGTGATCGTAAAATTCCTGTTAAATGCCTTTTGAGTTACGAAGTTCTCAAAAGTTGCGTCCGCAAAGTTAAATTTAAGTTTCCAAATAAATCCGAGCGTTAGCGAGACTATCTTTTAGGGAATTCTCTCCATTCGAACAAATAGGGTGAGCAGTCTAGTAAATGTGTCAAGGGCAAGAAAACAAACTTATTATTAACCAAATTTGTAACAACAAACTTTCTTATCGGTACAAAATGGCTTATTTGTGAACGTTGGACGAAGTTGATTAATTGGACATTCTTCCTCAACTTTACATTCTCCTCCAACTTCATCACAAGTTTTTGATACTTTACTATAAATCCATATTGTTGAGATTATTATAAATATTGATATTACAATTAAACTAATCTTAACCCATTTATTCATTGTAAACTACCTGATATTAAAGCCAATATTATTGTGAGGGGTATAAGAATTCTTAACTGCCAAACTAAATTATTATATTTTTTATCATCTTTGTATTCATTTGTAAAAATTGCAATCCAAACATTCAAACCTGCAACCATGAAATTGATTGATTTACCTGTTCTCTTTTTATAAATTTCATCAATTTTGAAATAAAGAATCCAACCAATCACTATGATATATATTATTAATAGAATTGTTATGAATCCAAATATCATTCCTAACACCATATTTTAACTAATTTGTAGAGTTGTATAAAAATGTTTCTTTGTTTTCTTGCCCATTCAAAAAATAAGAGAGAATTCCATTCATAAAAAAGGAAAACTTAAATTTAATTGCATTTAACATCGGAATTTAACGAAGTTTTGACCCCTCGAAAATTTCGACCTCGTGAGGATTTTCCCTCGAACCGCAGTTCAGAGCTGGAAAATCCGAACAGAGCTGGAGAAATTTTCAGAGATGGGGCAAAATTTGGGTGGAGAAACCTGCAAGGTTTCGGAACCGTTAAATTCCTGTTCTATTCGTCCGAATACTTGGAGGAATTGATTTTTAGTGCAACGATGCCGAAGGCAAAAAATCAAAGTAATTTCAGGGGCGTATTCAATCAAGCGAACACAGTGAGCCATCAAGAATAAGTATCAAGGGGCAATTTTCAGTCCGTCGTTTCGTCGTAGGGGGGAATTCCGTTTTTTGCTTCTTTTTATAAAAAGAAGATAGAAGGAGTGTCTTGTTTTGGTTCTTTTCTAAAAAGAACATCTAGGGCGTCTTTTAGCACTTGCCACTGGACAAGTATGCGTAAGATTTATATAGGGATGTGTTAATAATCTTATGTAAGCTTACATAAAGGGGATGATGATGGTTAAAAAAAGAGTAACTTTATTTGTGGATTCTGAAATTTATGATAAATTTAAAGAGGAGTGCGATAAAAAAGGATGGATTGTTTCAAAGCAATTTCAAAATTATATGGAAAAAGAAGTTAAGAAAGGGGTTAAATAATGGATGCTGTTTTAGTTCCACTTACACAAGAGAATTTTTATTTAAGCAAAGATACTTTAGAGTCTTTACCATATAAAGATAAAATAATAAACAAAGTTGTAAATAAGATTGAACAAGAGCAACTAACAAAAATAAAAGAAGATACTTTAGGAGTTCTGTTTGAGAAACTGATAAGAGAGCAAGAAAAAAAAGATTTGGGACAATTTTATACTCCACAAGAGATAGTTAATTATATTGTAAATTTTCTTAATATTGAACAAGATTCTAAAATTTTAGATCCAACTTGCGGATGTGGCGTTTTCTTGGTAACGGCATATAATCATCTAAAACAGATAAACTCAAATGCCCTAAATAATATTTATGGTGTTGATTTAAATAATTCGGCAACTAAAATAGCAAGAATAAACTTATGGTTAAGAAATGGTCAAGATTCAAACTCATTAAATATTCTTGAAAAAAATATTAAAATTGGAAACTCCATCGTTGAAAAAAGGTTTATTGATAAAAAAGCATTTAACTGGAAAAAAGAGTTTTCAGAAATTCTTAATGAAGGCGGTTTTGATTTTATAATTGGCAATCCTCCATATGTAACTTTAAAAAACAAAAGAGATTATGATGTAAACGAGTCTTTCTTTTCTCAAATCGCAAATGGAAGCACAAATGCGGCGTCTTTGGTAATTGCAAAATCTTACGAACTTCTTAAAGATGGAGGAGTGATGGCTTTTGTTTTGCCTAAAACATTAATTAGAGTTAATTCATATTCAAGATTAAGGGAATTCTTATTAAGCAATTCAAAAATACTGCACATTTTTGATCTTGGGACTTGTTTTAAGGATGTCAGAGGAGAGCAAATAGTTTTATTTGTGCAGAAAACAAGCAAAAAAAAATCAATAAAAAATAATAAAGTTTTGATTCGTTTATTTGATAATAATAAAGAGTTCTATGTGCCTCAAAAGATATTCCAGAAATATAACACTTTCTTAATGTTTGAAGATAAAACCTATTATGATTTAATAGAAAAAATCAAAGGAGAAAATTTAGAAAGTATTGCGGATATTTTTAGAGGACTTTCAATAAGCCCAAATTCTCAGATAATATCTAAATCAAAAAGCAAGGAGAGCATTTCCATAATTAAAGGAAATGATATCTCTAAATCTTCCTATTCGAATGGGTTTTTTATTGATATAGACAAACTAAAGAGCAATTCTTCAAAAATAGACGAATTTCAAAAGAGAAAAATAATTCTACAAAATATCTTTTCAAGCGAAGCAGGGATTATTTCATCCATAGATGAAAAAGGAAATCTTAATTTTGATACTGTCAGCAATATCATTTTGAAAGATAACTCTTATCAATTAGATTACATTTATGGTTTGCTAAATTCAAAATTAATCAATTTTTATCTTCTATATGCTGTTTACAATAAATCTAAACTTACGATGCACACTGATAAAGTTTATCTGGGAAAAATTCCCATCAAAAAAGCCAGTAAAAAAATTCAAAAAGAGATTATGGACATTGTAAAAAAAATTAACAAAGAAAACTTAAAAGAAAAATTGTCTGAGTTAGACAAGAAAGTCTATAAATTGTACGGTATGACTAAAAATGAACAAAATAAAGTAAATTTTGCTTTAAAGCAAATTATGTCAGAGAGGAGTTTTTGGTAAAATGGGCGAAAAAATGAATAATTTGGATGGGAAAACTTGGTTACAATACTCTTTTAGTATTTGGAAAGATATTGAGAAAACCAACGGAGAACGAAAGCTAAAACATCCTGCAATGTTTCCAACACAATTAATATCAAGATTAATTCAGATTCATACCAAAAATAAAGGAGAGGTTGTTTTAGATCCATTTTTAGGAAGCGGAAGCACAGTTGTATCTGCCTATAAATTAGGTAGAAAGGGAATAGGGTTCGAGCTTTCTAAAGAATACATTAAATTATCCGAAAGTAGAATAAAAGAAACTCAGTTAAATTTAGAACAAAAGCCAGAGGACTTGATAAAGCCTGAAATTTATAATAAAACTATATTTGATATTCCTAAAACACTTAAAGAAAATTCTGTTGATTTAGTCATTACATCTCCGCCATATTGGGATATTCTAAACGCTAAAAGGTCTGCTGATGGAAAAGAGATAAGAAATTATAGCGATTCAAAGGAAGATTTAGGAAATATCGCAGATTATCAAGAATTTTTAAATAAGCTCAAAACAGGATTTGAAGGAGTCTACAAAGTTTTAAAGAAAGGAAAATATTGTATTGTTGTTGTGATGGATATAAGAAAAAAAGCAAAGTTTTATCCATTCCACATGGATGTAGTAAACAAAATGCAAGAAATTGGTTTTGAATTAGATGATATTATCATTTGGGACAGGCAAAAAGAATACAACAACATGAGACCTCTTGGTTATCCGTTCGTTTTCAGAGTAAATAAAGTTCATGAGTTCATACTCATCTTTAGGAAGTGATAAAATGTTAAATCCAGATATAGCTTACTTATTGGGGATGATTGTTGGAAAAGGGCAAGTAATTAGAGGAAACAGAAATACTGAGATTATTATTGACATACCTCATAAAAACTTAGTAATTGAAGGAGAAAATACACAACAATCAGTAAAGTCAAGTTTATTGGATATTGTAGGCAGATTAAAATCTCTTGTTGGAACAGATATGGAATGGGACACATCAAGACAAAATTTAGCTCATATTTCTTTTTCAAAACCTAATGGTGATTATCTCATAAGAACAATTAATACATATTTAAAAAATAATGTTAGTTGGAGAGATTTTAGGATACCAGCAGAAATTTTTTCATCAACAAAAGATGTAAAGTTGGAATTTTTAAGAGGAGTTGCCGATGTTACAGCACATATAAGAAAAAGTAATGTTGCATGGAAAGATTATGAAAATAGAGTTTATGTTGAGATAATGGTAAACTGGGACTTATGCGTAGATATTGCAAACCTGTTAAAAGAGTTGGAAGTTCCAGTTCAAACAATCAGATTTGCTCATCCAAATATAGTTGATCCAAATTTGAAAAAATATAATGAAGGTTCAAAAGAGTTCTGGAATAAGGAACATCAAATTAAAGTTTGGGCTGAAGAATTTGAGAAAGTTGGTTTTAATATTGACCATAAAAATAAAATTCTTAAAAAATTTGCTGACTTAAACAGAAAAAACTGGAAAGAAGCATCAAAGGATTCTAAAAAATATAGAGATAAGCCAATTTCGGAAGTACATCATAAATTTTATTGGGAAACGAAAGAGATAAACAGGAAAAAGCCCAACCATCCAGAAGAAAAAAGCACGAAACTGCCATCGAAAATGAGAAAACATTTTGATAATTGGAAAGATATGTCAAAGGAGTTAGGTTACGATGAGTAAAGAAGAAGAAAAACTATATCCTGAAATAAAAGAATGGTTGCAGAATTATTTAACAGATAAATACAAAGGTCATACTGTCGAAACTACTTTTGAAACTTCAAGAAGAAATTTAGATGTAGTCTTGAAAAGTAAGGGAATTCAATGCAAAGAAGCGATAGGACTGCAAATAAAAGTTGATGTTGTAGGAATTTTGAAAAGAGGCGATGAGTTTAAACTTGTTTTTGTTGAAGTAAAAGATACTGAATTAACTCTTAAAGATTTAGGACAGCTTTGGGGATACACTCAATTAATAGATCCGATAGAATCTTTATTAGTTTCGTCTAAAGGATTAGGCAGATTATCACATTTGTTTAATGTTCTCAGACGAGAGGATGTATTAAAATTTGGAACAAAAACAAATAAATTTATGCAAATAGCAAAATGGGATAAGGTAAGAAGTTGTATAGATTATTCCAGCTTGACGCCGAAAATTTAACATTAATTTTATAATATACCTATTTCTTTCCACATTTATGAAGTTATACGATGACTCACATAAGAAAAAATTATCTGTATTTGTAGATGAAACTACATCCAATAATCATTTATGTTTTGGAGTTTTTCTTATCTATGAACATAAAATAGATACTTTATGTAAGCAATTAAAAGAGATAAAAAATAAAAATAATTGTAACTCTGATTTAACATATAAAAAATTATCTGGACATATTACTTCTGGCAAAATCCAAACATCGATGAATTGGATTAAAAACTTAATAAAAATGAACAATGGGGACTTCTTTTTTGAGTTTCATAAGATAGATTGTTCCTCGCCCTATTTCCAAAACGATAAATTCACTGAAGAACATCACAAATATAATCGTTTTTTGTTGATGTCATTAAAATCTACTCTCCATAAAAAAATAAAGAATAAGGATGTAGTGGCAAAGATAACGTTGCACAGAAGAACAGAACCAAAAGAGACAGAAAACGACCCACATAATAAAAAAGAATATTTGTTAAAATATATGAATCAGTTTAAAGTTAATTTTGAAAGTTTAATAATTGTTGAAAGTTCAGCAGAATTACAAAATGCTGCAATTAGTGAGGACGAATGTACTCTTTTACAATTAACCGATTTATTATTAGGTTCTTCTTATAACGCAATTCATGGTATGTCTGAGAAAGATGGTAAGTACCATATCTCTACAATACTGTCTCATATAATAAAAAAATGTTCAACTTTTAATGATTCTGATTCAGCATACAGAAATTTTAATTTTTCATGTTTTCCGGGGAAAGAAGGTAATTTTGATAAAATAACTGATGTAAAAATCCCCCCATTTAATTTGGATGTTCCAAGAGCAAATAAAAGTTTAAGTGAGTTTTTTTAAGATACCCCTAATATAAATTTCTTTTTCCGCAGAAAAAGGCTATCGTTACGGAATTCCCCCTCGTCGTTTCGTTTTTAGTTTAGTTTTTAGAAAATTGCCCCCTTAGTTAGCCCCTGAAATTATTGAATAGAACAACTATTAAACGCAGTTTTAATTGCTGTTTAATAGGTGTTAAATATGTTAAAGCGAAGTTTTTATTTTTGTTTCACATCCCAATCGGCAGCCTCCCCCCAAACTTTTTCATCATTTTGCTGATATCTCCTTTGTTTCCTTTAAACATTTTGACCAGTTTTCTGCTCTGCCTATATTGCTTAATTAATTCTCTGATTTCGGGTGTTGGAATTCCTGAGCCTTTTGAGATTCTTTCAATCCTTGAAGCATCTATTATTTCAGGCTCTTCAAGCTCCGCTTTCGTCATCGACTGCATTGCAATCTTCCAATCCTTCAATTTATTTTCCTGGACCTTCAGCATGTCCTTTGGCAGTTTAAGTTTGGAAAAACCCGGAATCATATCAACAATTTGGCTCAAAGGTCCCATTTTGCTCATTGCTTCCATTTGCTCGTATAAGTCAATCAAACTAAACTCGCCTTTCAAGAATCTCTTGCCAAGGTCTTCTGCATCTTCTATTTTTATGACTTCTTTTGCCTTTTCCAAGAGCGCTTCCAAGTCACCCATGCCAAGAAGCCTTCCAACAAATCCTTCCGGATTAAACTGCTCAAGCTCGTCTATTTTCTCTCCAACTCCGATAAAAATGATCGGAGCTCCTGAGACTGTGCATGCAGTTAACGCGCCTCCGCCCTTGGCAGTTCCGTCCATCTTGGAAACAATGATGCCGCTTATTCCGCAGCTTTTATGAAATTGCTCTGCCTGTTTTTGAGCAGCTTGCCCGATATCGGCGGAAATAACCAACAATCTCTCATCTGGCTTTATTTCGTCATTAACCTCTTCAATTTCGCTAATTAAATCTTTAGAAAGCGCATCCCTGCCGGCAGTATCTATAATTAAGACATCAAAATCATCGAATTCGCTCTTGGATTTGTTCCAAATTTCAATTGGATCCTTAATTTTTTTGTCTAAAAATACCTTCACATTGGCTTGCTTTCCTATCTGCTCGATTTGCTCCATCGCAGCAGGCCTGTGAATGTCTATTCCAACTAATGCGACTTTGTAGCCTCTTTTCGAATAGAATCTGGCTAATTTGCCTGCTGTTGTGGTTTTTCCAGAGCCAAACAAGCCAACAAGCATTATTTTAAATGGCTTTTGCCCAATCTCTATTTTGCGCTGTTCTTTACCCAAGAAAGCTACCAATTCCTCATGCACTATACTTAATAGCTGTTCTTTTTTTGTTAGCCCTCGTGGCGGTTCTTCATCCAAAGCCCTGTTTTTTATTTTTTCCGTCAAATCAAAAACCAACTTTACATTAACGTCTGAATGCAGCAAAGCCCTTTGAATGTCTTTTACCAACTCGTTAATCAGCTTCTCATCTACAAAAATTGATTTTGCAATCTTTTGCAGGGTGTTTTTTAATGAATCGCTGAGCTTCTCGAGGATCATTTTCAAGACAATAATTTCAAATAAGGAGTGAAAATTTTTTCACTATTTAAATATTGTTGATTAATCCATAACTTCAATCTGTTTCAAACCTATCGAAACTTATTTAAAAATGAGAATATTATAATATTTCATGCCAAGCAAGAACTTCCTTTTGCTGTCATTGGAAGACTCTAAAATAAAGAAAGTTTCCAATGTCATCAGCAATGAATCCTGCAGAAAAATTTTGGACTATTTGTCAGGCAAAGACGCAACCGAATCAGAAATTGCAGAAAAATTAAGCATTCCAATTTCAACAGTCCACTATAATTTGCAGCAGCTGATGGAAACGGGATTAATAAGCGCAGAGGAGTTTCATTACAGCGAAAAAGGCAAGGAAGTAAGCCATTACAAGCTGGCTAACAAGTACATAATAATTGCGCCGAAAAAGACATTCGGGATTATGGAGAAATTAAAGAATATTTTGCCAGTTGTATTTATTGTTAGCGCATCTGCCCTCATACTTCAGTATTTCCAGAAGTTTTTTGCTTATGGCAGCACTACTAAAATATTTACGGAAACAAAACAAACTTTAGTGAGAGAAACTATGATTTCGCGACAAGCAGCTGAATCGACTGTTTTTGCGAAAGATGCAGCAACTGCAGTTGCTTCTATAGCCACGCAAAAAATGCAGGAGAAAGCTGCTGTATCTGCGCCAGTGGCTGTTCAGAATATCACTAACATGACATCGGAATATGTATTAACTCCGCAAGTTTCCACAAGCACAGTTACAATTCCAAGTCCAATTTGGCAAAATATTGCATTATGGTTTTTTGTTGGCGCTATTTTTGCATTGATGGTTTATCTTGTTTATAATGTAATGAGAAAGAATGTGGAATAATAACTTTAAACCAATTAGAAACTATAGGCAAGTATTTATATATGGGTGCCTATCAACTGAATTTCAACATGTCAAAAAATAAAAAATGTTTTTAGCGGAAAAATCAAAAGGTGATAGAAATGAACTATAAGAATTTGAATTATTCATTGAATGCTGCAATTGCTTTATTTTTTGTAGCCATGTTAGTCTCATGCACACCTCAAGTTCCTAATGGCGGAACCGAGCGTGAGGACAAAGGATCTGCTACTTCAACTGATGCTGGTAAAAAATTAATTGAGCTGGAAGCGACGCAAGAGCTCAAGAAATTTTCTTCTATTAAAGAAATCCAGGAATTCCTGAAAAATTCTGCTGCAAATCAAGGCTATGGGGGAATAGATGCTGCAGGGGTGGGTGGAAGAGCCATGGCTTCTGACCTCAGGATGGCTGTTGAAAGCGCTGCTCCTCAAGCAACTGTTGCAAAAAGCGCAGACTCGTCTGGAGGGGGCGCATCCCAATACTCAAAAACAAACATCCAAGTCGAAGGTGTTGACGAGGCTGATTTTGTTAAGAATGATGATAAATATATTTATGTAATCTCTCAAGACAAATTGGCTATAATTAATGCCTACCCTGCTGAGAAAGCAGAGATATTATCAAAGACAAAAATCGATGGCAGGCCCAGGGATATGTATGTTAACAAAGACAGGCTGGCAGTATTTGCTGATGATAATGAGGAAGTATACACCCTTTCAGAATATGATTTCATGCCAAGGCCAAGGCAAACTGCATCAACCCATGTTTATATCTATGACATTTCTGACAGAAAAAATCCAAAGCTCGTAAAAGACTACAGCATTAAAGGAAATTATTTTCAGTCAAGAATGATTGGAGATTATGTGTACTTTATCGCAAGAGAATGGGTTTATTACTATAACAACTTTGTTGATTTGCCAATAATAAAAAGCGCCTCAATGACAATCGTAAGACCGGATATTTTCTACTTTGACAATCCTGAGGATTCCTACAGCTTTAATACTGTCGCATCTTTTAATATTTTTGAAGACAACGACAAGGTAAATGCCAAAACATTCATGATGGGGCAGTCAAACAACCTGTATGTATCCCAGAACAACATTTACATAACTTATCAAAAGAATTTGCCATACCGGTATTACGGGGTTCATAATGAAGAAAGATTTTTTGAAGTTGTTGTTCCTCTTCTGCCGTCCGAAGCCCAAGATAAGATTAAGGAAATCAAAAATGATAATGGACTGAATTCATACGAAAAATGGGACAAGATTTCCTCGATACTCGAAGAGACGTACAATAAAATGGACAAAGGCGAGAAGGAAAAATTATTCGATAAGATAGAGAATGGAATTGAGGAATACGAAGCAAGGCTTGAAACTGAAAGGAGAAAAACAATTATACATAAGATAAAGATTGACAAAGGCGAAATTGAGTATCAATCAAAAGGCGAGGTGCCAGGCTACCTATTGAACCAGTTTTCGATGGATGAAAATGGTGAATATTTCAGAGTTGCAACAACAACAGAAATCTATGGAAGGAAACGCTCCGAGATGTACAATAATGTCTTTGTGCTTGACAAAAAGCTGAATGTGATTGGAAAGCTTGAGGATATTGCTCCTGATGAAAGGATTTACTCAACGAGATTTATAGGCAACAGGCTTTATATGGTGACATTCAAGAGAATAGACCCATTGTTTGTAATAGATTTGTCAAATCCAGAGAAGCCGGAGATACTTGGAGAATTGAAGATACCCGGCTTTTCGGATTATCTGCATCCTTATGATGAAAACCATATAATTGGCGTAGGAAAGGAGACTGACTCAAATGAATGGGGCGGTGTATCAACAAAAGGAGTGAAGCTTGCCTTATTTGATGTTTCTGATGTCAGCAAACCAAAAGAGCTAGATAAGTACGAGATAGGGGAAGCAGGCACGGACTCAGAAGCCTTAAGAGACCATAAGGCATTTTTGTTTGACAAAGAAAAGAATGTTTTAGTGATTCCAGTAACTGAAGTTAAGGGCAAGAGGATGTATGATGAAAGGCTTGGCTATTACAGGAACAGGTACTGGCAGGGAGCATATGTGTTTGGAGTCACGCCACAAGATGGCTTTAAAGTAAAAGGAAAAATAACCCACAATGAAGACTACGAGGAAGAAAACTACTATTACTATGGCTCGCCAAATGCTGTGAGAAGGGCATTGTACATGGATGATATGCTTTACACAGTGTCTGCAATAAAAGTCAAAGCCAATGACTTAAACAACATAGATAAGGAAATCAATGAAATTGAGCTGCCTTATGAAAAGCAGAAATACTATGATTACAGGTGGTATTGAGGAATTGGAAATTTGACAAGCTGAGTAAGTCAGGTTGCAGCTGTAAGTCTTTATTTTATATCTTTTGTCTGCGTTAATCAGTTATTATTTAGCATCATGAAGTTAAATTTCAATCCGTCGCTTCGCGACATTATTGACTACTCGGCGAAATTTGCCTACCATTAAATTTCGCCTCGCCTATTGATTACATTAAGAAAATTAATGTATGATTACCTTAATATTAAAACATTAGCAATTCGCTTAATAATGCTACTTCAACAACAAAAGCAAAAAAGAGATATTTTCTTCGGCGTACAGAGCGTGCCGTGCGTTCTTGCTCATGTATATAAAAACTCCCGGCAGAATAGGTATTTTTTTGCCTTCAAGAGTAAAAAGCCTTTTCCCTCAACAACATAAACAAAACCCTCTTTTGTTGATGTATGCTCAGACATCTGAGTTCCTTGCGCCATACAGAACAATGTAATGTCAAATTTATTTTTAACAATCTGCTTGCTTAGAATTCCTTCTTCTGAATAGTGTATTAATTCTCAATAATTTTTCCTAATGTGCCGACCAAACCTTATATTAAGTGCAGTTGAAGAGCTTTAAATATTAAATTATCATTTCAAACCCTTAACTTTAGCTTCCAACTCAGCAATCTTCACATAAGCCAATGCCAACAAGCAATATGTATCAACTCCTTCTTCGATTCTGCATTCGGCAGGAACTTCGTCCTGCATGAGCCCGACTCTCTCCCTGCTCAGTTTCTGCTCTGTCTGATTGGTTTCTGGATTGAGCTCATTGTATTTAATCTTGTATCTATACAGCTTTGCAGTGCTGAAGTCAAACGTTGACAGATCAAGCTCAACAATCCCATCCTTTATGTCCCTGTCGCTTCTTACATCCCATGAATCCGCTATTGTTGTTCCGCCTGTTTTTATTGTCAGTGTTGCATTTGGGTTAGTAGTCCCAATGCCGACTCTGCCAGTCCCATTTTGAATTACTACCCAGTTATTTCCACTTTCTCTAAATCCAAGAT
>JBBSVT010000006.1:0-8621 GCA_038046685.1 Nanobdellota archaeon | reverse complement strand
AATTTTTACCCCACTGGTGTGCTACGCAACACCAGTGGAAAGCTCAGCTTCTATCTTAAAAACATTGACGTAGCAGAACCATCAAAGAGAGAAAGAAATAAAGCATGGAGTAAAATAATAAAGTATGATTACAACATTGCTATATTCAATAAAATAAAGAATAACCCATTATAAGCTTCCTCACAACCACTTTCTCCCCTTACTCAGTTGGTCAATAACCAAAGTATCAAACAACTCAACATCAAACCACAACCTTTATATACTAATTCTTACTTTTCTTACAAATAAGAAGGTGATTTAAATGCCATTGATAGAAGTAAAAACAGCCAAAATAACTGAGAAAGGGCAGATTGCCATACCAAAAGATATAAGAGATTTAGAAGGGTTCAAAGAAGGCTCTAAGATAGCTATTTTAGCTTTTGAAGATAGAATAGAGTTAAGACCCATGAATCAAATACATGAAAAAATGTTTACAGCTTTAGCCAGCGAAAAATCTTTAGCAAAACTCTGGAACACAAAAGAAGAGGATAAAGCATGGAAACATTTGTGAAAGGAGATGTTGTAGTTCTGCCATTTCCTTTTTCTGATTTAAGCTCGACTAAGAAAAGACCGGCTCTTGTGGTTTCGGTTTTTGAAGGAAATGATTTACTATTATGTCAAATAACCAGTCAAATTAAACCTGATGGTTATTCTATTAATCTAAATAATACAGATTTTAAAAAAGGAAACTTAAATTTGAATAGCTTTATCAGGAGCAATAAAATATTTACAGCTGACAAGTCTTTGATTCAATATAAAATAGGTTCATTAAAAGAGAAAAAACTTAAAGAAGTAATTGATTCAATATGTAATATTATCAAAGGAGATTAATATTTCACAACTTTCCTCTTCTTATTAAGTAGCTCTATAACCAAAGTGCCAAAAACCGAAAAATTTATAAATATGTTTATACCTATGTTTAAACATGGAAACAATATCAAAAATAAGGAAATGGGGCAACTCTTTTGGAGTGCTTGTTCCAAAAGAACTTATAAAAAAGGAAAACTTCAGGCTAAATGAAGAAGTAGTAGTCAAGCTGGAAAAAAAGAAAGACATAAGCAAAGTTTTTGGTATTTTAAAGACAAAAAGAACTACTGAAGACTTGATAAAGGAAATAAGAGAAGGTTATGATGAGTAGGTATTTCTATGATAGTTACTCAATTATAGAATTATTTAGAGGAAATCAGGAATTTGTTAAATATTTTTCAGAACACGAAGGTATAACTGCATTCCATAATGCCGCAGAAGTTTATTACATCATGCTTAGGGAAGAAGGCGAAGAAAAGGCGAAAGCAGCTCTAGATTTTATGAGGAAACTCACCACTTTTCCAGATTTTGACATACTGGAAGAAGCAATGAAATTCAGGATAAAAAATGAATTTAGCTATGCCGATTGTTTAGGCTATATTATGGCTAAAAGAAATAATCTAATATTTTTGACTGGCGATTTTTCATTTAAAAATTTTCCAAATGTGGAATTTATTAAATAAAAATGAAACATCTTTCAATCTTAGGAAGCACAGGCAGCATCGGCACTCAAACTTTAGAAGTAGTTAGGCAATTTCCTGACGAATTCAAAGTTGTAGGATTAACTTCAAACAAGAATTCTGAATTACTGCTGAAGCAAACAAAAGAATTCAAGCCAAAAGCAGTTGCCATCATGGACAGAAGCAAGGTTGATGATTTACTGAATTTCTCTTCTTCACAAGTTTATTCTGGAATGGAAGGCTTAAATAGAATTGCAACTATGGAGGAAGCCGATACAGTTGTGAATGCATTAGTGGGCTCTGTCGGAATAGAGCCAACATATAACGCAATCAAGGCAAAAAAAAATATTGCGCTTGCAAATAAAGAAGCACTTGTTGCAGCAGGCTCTATAATTATGGATGAAGTCAAGAAAAACAACGTAAATTTGATGCCGATTGACTCAGAACACAGCGCTATTTTCCAATGCTTAAATGGGGAAAATGTTGAAGAAGTGAACAAAGTTACCATAACCTGTTCCGGCGGACCATTCAAAAATTACACAAAGCATCAATTAGAAAATGCAACTGTGCAAGAAGCCCTAAAACATCCAACATGGAATATGGGAAATAAGATTACAATAGACAGTGCAACGCTGATGAACAAAGGCCTTGAAGTTATAGAAACCCACTGGCTTTACGGCATTGATTATGAGAAAATAAAGGTGGTCATTCACCCACAAAGCATAATACATTCTTTGGTTGAATTTATTGACAAATCGGTTATTGCGCAGCTTGGATTGCCAGACATGAAAGTGCCAATTCAATATGCTTTAAGTTATCCAAAAAGATTTCAAAATATGCAGAATTCATTAGACTTATCAAAGATAAGAAATCTTGAGTTTAAAGAGCCAGATTTCGAAACGTTTCCGTGCTTAAAATACGCTTATGAGGCAGGAAAGATAGGAGGAACAATGCCTGCTGTCATGAATGCAGCAAATGAAACTGCAGTTTATGCCTTTTTGGAGAATAAAATAAGATTTTTGGACATTCCCAGATTGATTAGAAAAATGATGGATGAGCATAAGGTGATAAAAAATCCTAGTTTAAGGGAAATTGTTGAGATCGATAAAAAAACTAAGGAAGGTACAAGAAGGTTGATAGAAGAGGAAATATCAGTTAACATATTGAAAATCAAATAAATTCTCTAAAATGAACTTTGCAATAATAGTAGCTGCTGGCAAAAGCAAAAGGATGAACAAAAGTATTAACAAAGTTTTTCTACCATTACTAAATAAGCCAATGATTTACTACACAATAAAATGTTTTCAAGATTGTAATTTAATTGAGGATATTATTGTTGTAACGCGAAAAGAAGATGTTAAAAGAACCAATCAAATAAAAAATCAATATAATTTTGATAAAATAAGACATATTGTAGTTGGCGGAGCTGAAAGGCAAGACTCAGTTTATAATGGTCTAATCTCAATAAAAAATGCAAAAAAAGAAGATATTGTTGTTGTGCATAATGGAAGCAATCCTCTAGTCAAAGAAAAAGAGATTATTGAATGCATCAATTCGGCAGAAAAATATGGTGCGGCTGTCGTTGGATTTCCATTAAAGGATACAATAAAAAAAGTAAACGAGAATTTTGTTGAAAAGACCATAGACAGAAGGGATATTTACCAAATCCAAACGCCCCAAGCAATTAAATTTGGATTTTTTGTTGAAGCCTTTAAAAATGCAAAAAAGAAAAAACTTAAAGTTACTGATGATGTATCTCTTGTAGAAGCTCTTGGGAAAAAAGTAAAAATTGTGAATTGCTCTTATGAAAACATAAAAATAACAACAGAAGATGATTTAAAAATCGCTGAAGGAATTTTGATGAAGAGGGATAATTCAAGTAATTTTAGAATTGGGATTGGGCAGGACAGCCATAAATTTTCGAAAAATAGGAATAAAAAACTAGTTTTAGGCGGCTGCATTATTCCAAATGAAACAGGGTTAGAGGCAAACTCTGATGGTGATGTTGTTCTGCACGCTTTGTTTAACGCAATAAGTTCTGCAATTGGTGATAAATCATTAGGATATTACTCTGACGAAATGTGCAAAAAGGGCGTAACAGATAGTAAACAATACATAAAAATAATTTTGAATAAATTAAATCAAAAAAATTTGAAAATGAATAATGCCTCTATCTCAATTGAAGCCAAAAAGCCTAGACTAGACAACCATACAGATAAAATAAAAGATTCATTGTCAAAAATATTTGATTTAGAGAAACAGAACATTGGAATCACAAATACTAGTGGAGACGGTTTAAGTTTATTTGGGCAAGGAAGGGGAATTCAGTGTTTTGTTGTGGTTAGTTTGCGTAATGCAGAATGGTTTTAGCTGAAAATTTTTGCCACGACGAGACACGAAAAAATCCTCAAAAATCTGTCTCGACGAGCAGCTAACTTTAATCTGCATTACGGTTAGTTTGAATAGTAAAGTTTAAATGACAGCTTAAAATCCTTGAAGATTCACATGACTGAAGAAAAAAAGATTGAAAAAATTGCCCTATTATTTCCAGGATTAGGTACACATTACCCAGGGATGGGAATAGATCTCTATCGAGAGAATATGCCTGTACGAGAAGTTTTTGATACAGCCAGAGATGTTCTTTGGTTTTATCCAAAGTTTCCACTATTAAACAGATTTTATCGCAAATCGAAATTAGATGAAACTGTGGATGCACAGCGAGCTGTTTTTGTCACAAATCACGCTCTTTTTCAGCTTTTTAGAGAAAGGTTCCCAAATTTGGAATATCATGTGACAGCAGGACACAGCATTGGCCAATACAATGCCTTGATTGCATCTGGAGCAGCGACATATGAAGACACCTTAAAATTGGTTGTAGAAGGAACAAGAAGTATTGATGATGTAACAAGTGAGATAAAAGGGGATTTATTTTTATTAGTCGGAAAATATGATTTGGATGATGCAAAGAGATTGTTGAAAGATTTTGAATCAAGGAAAATTTACATTGCGCTGAAAAATTCACCAGGTGGGGTTGTTATTGGAGGCTTAAATGAGGATTTGGGATATGCTAAAAAAGAGCTGGAAGGCATTGGCATTAAGTGTTCTGATTTGAAGATTAGAGGGGCATACCATACATTGCATATGAAACCAGCTGCTGATAAGGTAAAACACCTTATTGAAAATGCAAACATTATCCCCGCAAGAGTACCATTGATTGGCAACGCATCAGCTCGTGCTATAACTAGACCACGCGATATTCAAGAGGAACTATATACTCAGCTATTTAACCTCGTTCAATGGCAAAACTCGGTTAGATTTGCATACCAAGAATTTGGGATAACATTCTTTATTGTAATAGGTGATGATTATCACCAATCCATCGGAAAAACAGTGAAATCCACATTAACAAGAATACATGCTCAAGAAGGACCAGATTACAGGATAACCACTATTAGAAATAAGATTTCATTAGAAAAAGCTGTTGAAAAATTATCACGATGTTAGATTAAATGAATATTTTGAATTTCACCCTGGAGAAAATTAAATTTTTAAACTCAAGCCACTTTCCTTGTTGATATGTTTGACAATATAGCATCGTATGCAGGATTCTTAAGAAGACATGTAAGGAATTTGTATTCGAGTTCTATGGTTACTGTTAAGCCTCAAAGAGGCCATAAGGATCAATCAGTCTTTACTCAAATCTGCGCGGATAATGGAGATTATACCACACCGCAGTCCTGTAAAGTAGAAATAGGTGACATTTGGCTACTAGCTTATAAAAAAAAATTAGATGGTTCGATTCCCAGCACTGAAATTTTAGGCGGATTGATTTGCGGTACAGATGCCGTTAGTAAAGATGCATGTTTAGAAACTTTACTCATAACAACTATGCTTAAAGATACTAACCCTCCTAAGTTAGCAAATAGAGTGAGAGATGACTTATTGGATGAGCTTGGAAGAGACCTAGCTTTAAGAGGGATACATATCGTATATTATTTTACTAGACAGGATGAAACAAAATACTGGTCATCAAGTGGTGTAAGTACTAAGAAATTAGCAAGAATTGGAGCTCAAAAACTAAAAAGATATAGATATGGGCTTGGAGAAAAAGAAGGTGTAGAGCCTGAAAAAATTGGTGTTAAGCATTATATCGGCAGTCCTTTTAGTTACGTTAAATTAATTCTTTTATAGTTTTACTATTAAATATAATTACTCAAAATCAGCAATATTAATATATTATTAGTTCTATCAGCCTAATTATGGCCATACTTTCATACGCAAAAATCAACTTATTCCTCAAAATAGGCAAAAAACTGGGCTCTGGGTACCATAAAATGCAATCCGTAATGCAAAATATTGAGCTGAGCGACAATATTTCAATTGAGCCATTGAATGAAGACAGGGTTGTTGTTGAATGCACAAACAAAGAGCTTGAAAACGAGAATAACCTTGCTTACAAAGCAGCGTTGCTTCTAAAGAAGAAGTTTGGCATAAGCAATGGAATCAGAATTTATATAGAGAAAAACATACCCATTGAAGCCGGTCTGGGCGGCGGCAGCAGCAATGCTGCTACTGTATTGTCAAATCTGAGCAAATTGTGGAGCCTAAGGCTAAGTGAGAAGCAGTTGATTGAATTAGCCTCTCAAATAGGCTCTGATGTTCCATTTTTCATAGGGCAAAACGCAGCCTTAGTTGAAGGGATTGGCGATGAAGTAAAAAAAATAAAAAAGTCTTTCAGCATAAATATTGTCCTTATAAACCCTGGTTTCAGAATTTCAACAAAATGGGCATACTCAGTTTTTGACAGGCAAAAGTCCAGATTAAAAACTAAGGCTGATATCAGCAATTTGGTCAAGGCAATTGAAAAAAAAGACATAAAAGAGATGGCAAACAACCTCCATAATGATTTCGAGCCCATTGTTGAAAAAAAATATAAGATAATAAATGAAATCAAAAACAACCTTTTGAGAAATGATGCATTAAATGCGTGTGTTTCAGGTTCCGGTCCCACAGTTTTTGCAATATATGACAGCATTTATGAAGCCAGAGAAGCTTTTTTTAAGCTGCAATATGACTATCCATTTGTCTTCTTAACAAAAACTATATAAATCAAAACGCAAACCAATGAATGTGGTGGTTGTAATGCAATTTTTATATGTGAATTATGTTGCGATGGTAGTTGGCTATATAACAATATTTTTCACTTTATTGGCAATATTATTTTTTACTTACCTCTATATAAGGGAGAAATCCGAAAATAGGAAGTGGAAAAAAGAGCGGGAAAAAAGAAAGAAAGAAGAGGAAGAAAGGCAAAAAGTTCAACAAAAAGAGGCTTCTACTGAAAGTGCACAGACTGAAACTCAAAAAGACATCCATCAATAAAAATCCAAATGGAAATAAAAGTTGCGAAACGGGCTGGTTTTTGCTTTGGTGTGAAAAAGGCGATAGAAATTGCAGAAGATGTTGCCCTAAACAATAACGATAAAATTTATGTATATGGACAGCTTGTGCACAACGAGAAGGTCATCAAAGATTTGGAAGACAAAGGCATTATTTTTGCAGAAGACATTAATGAAATCCCGCAGAATGCAATTACTATCTTAAGAGCGCATGGAGAGCCCGGAATAACCTATAAAATTCTAGAAGAGAAGTCAATAGTCAAGGGAAAAAACCTCAATGATGCCACATGCCCATTGGTTACCTTAGTGCATAATGTTGCCATTAAATTAAAGAATAACGGCTATGAGGTTATTCTTTTCGGCAAGAGAAATCATCCAGAGGCCATAGGAACTAATTATCATCTAAAAGGAAAAGACACATTTATTGTTGAGCATCCTGAAGATAATGAGCTGGTTGTGGATTACATCAGGGAAAACAATTTTGAAAAAGTTGCTATCATATCCCAAACAACAATGTCGGTTCATGGTTATAGAAAACTTATTGAGAATATAAACCTTAAATTGCATGATGGCAAATTTGAAGAAATACCCTTAAGCCTAAAGGACTTAACTAAGAGGTATGGTTATGTGGATACTATCTGCAATCCCACAAAGCAGAGGCAAAGCGACACAGAAGAACTGGCAAAAGAATGTGATGTTGTTGTCGTAATTGGCGGCAAAAACTCCAGCAATTCCAAAGAACTTTATGCTAAATGCAAGGAATTCGGAGTTGAGAGCTATTTCATCCAATCAGAAGGGCAATTGCAGAAAGAATGGTTTAACGGAAAGGAAAAGATTGGAGTTACTGCTGGAGCGTCTACACCAGATTACCTGATAAAAGAGGTCGTGGAAAGGATAATGAAGACAAGCAATTCGCAATCTTGATGGAAGAATGATGTTAATGGGTATCTTCTTTTTAATCGTGGGATTATTGTTAATATTCTATCCAAAAATCATTTACTCAGCGATTCAGTGGAATCATTAGATTATTTAACTAGAATTAAAAAATAAATACCTACTCCCCAAAAAAGCCTGCTCTTTCAGAATCAAATTTCCAAGTTTCAGGTATTCTGCCAGTTCTTTTGTAATATTTTACCAGCCTTCCGATTTTAGATTCTGCAAGATGCTGTCCTCTCACTGCGGTCTCATCATGTTTATTGGCTTCAAGATGTTTTCTAATTGCTGAATATTTCTTGAATAGGGCAGTCAAGTCCTCAGGAATTTCCTTCAAAAGCTTCTTTTCCCTAAGAACTGCACTAATCGATTTGTTGCATAAAGCCGGAACACTGGGAATGCCGTAAGTGTCTCTCAACAAAATCCCAATTTGAGAAGAGGTTTTCCCATCCTTCGCAAGCTTTGCAATAAGCAGCTCTGTCTTCTTTGCATCATAAAGTATCCATGAAGGAGCTGTCCTTTTTGATGGTTTTTTAGAGCCGTGTTTTCCTCTCTTTCCTGAGTGCATTCTTGCCATTTTGTTTCAATTATATACTCACTAAATACTGGAAGAACAAGTTTTTGCCATCCAGCATAGCCAAGCTTTTTAACCGAGCTACCCTTTAATAAAAGGAAAGAATTAGCAATTTATAAAGGTTTGTAAACAGCGGGCGTTGCGTGGATATTAACCATTTAATAGGTTAAAGTAAGATAACTTTCTTCT
>JBBSVT010000005.1:0-4505 GCA_038046685.1 Nanobdellota archaeon | reverse complement strand
ATTCTCAGAAATATTGAATAGTTATGTGTTTGTTAAAAACGCAAAAGTTTAGTTTACGTGATATTTATAAAGGTCAAATTCTACCTACTTGAAAAAGAGAACACGCAAAACTGCCAAATAATGATTTTCGGCTTTGCCAGAAAATCAATTACGCAGTTTCGCTTAACGTTCTCTTTTTCTTATACTCCAAAGTCTTTAGAAAAATAAAAAACTTTGGAGGTTGATGAAAATGCAAATTGAAAAATTTGAAGCGGTTGTCAAGAAAGGCAACAATAAAGGTGTTGGATTTATTAGTATGCCTAAAACCATCAGAAGTAATTTTGAAAAAGATTCTCAGTTATTAGTATTCATTAATTCAGATATAAATTTCTATGCAAAGGCAAGGCATTATAGCACTCTGGGATTCTACCTACCATCTAAATTTGTAGAACAACACAACCTTCTGAATAATTCCGTTAAAGTAGAAATTAAAAATATAGATGGATTTTATACTTCTATAGGGTCTGATGGAAGATTTTACATCCCACAAAAAATAGCTGAAAAATTTTTGTTAAAGAATAATGACATAATAGAGGTTGAAGTCTCCATAAATGACACAAAAGAAATAATATATCCAATGGTAAATGTCAGGGTTAAAAGAAATAGTGCTGAATATATGTGCTTGTTTAATAAGCATAAAGCTGGAAGCACAGGAGTTTTTAACGTCATTAGAAAACTTAAGTTTCCCATTGACCTGAATTTTTTGTTAAATGGTTTATACGCAGGAAAAATACACGATGATACCTTGATTTTGTATTTCGGAAATCACCATTCCGTTTTTATAAATAATAAAGTGGGACTAAATGATATTGCTCACTATTTAGGCTGTTATTTTGCAGATGGAACAAAACGGGGAAATAACTGGGGAATATGTGCTTCCACTTTTGAACAAGCAAATTATTATTATAAAATGCACCAATTCTTGATTAAAGATAGTAAAATCGTGCCTACAATTACATTCACTGATACAGAAAACAAGAACGAGCAAGAAGTAGCCGTTTTTCTTAAGAATTTATGGAAAAATAATGTACACTTATTGACAAATGAAGTAAAAGTTAGAATAATAAAATCTCAATTCAAGCCATCGTTAAAGACACATAAATTTGGCTGTCTAGTAATAAAAGAGAATAGACAACTCACACAAATCTACTATAATAGATTGTTACAATTCTTGTTTAACGAGGTAAAATCAAAACAAAATAAAGAACTAGCAATAGACTTCATTTGTGGTGTTTTGGAAGGGGATGGCTCTGTTGGGCCAGGAGGCAGAGGGCATCTTGTAATAACTTCCAATACAGATGAATTAAAAATTTTACAAGAAATCATAAAGTATGTCGGTATTAAGTGTCACTTAAAAATGGAAAGTCAAAATCGTGGCGGAATCCACATAGGTTTATTAGAGGTAATAAGAAACATCAGCATCTTAAAAGACAAAATCTTTCAATACTATCCAAAAAGGAGAAACTTATTAAAAGAAAGGCTTTTAAATACTGCTTCTGTAAGAGTAATTTTAGGACAAAATAAGAAAACCTCAAATTGGCTAATTGGACAATTTAATGAAATGGGAATCTTGGATGGAAAAGGAAATTTGACAAAATTTGGGCTTCAAATAAAAAAGGATTTAATAGAATTTTCGGACAAGTAAAATGTTAAATAAAACAAAAAAGGAAAAAATGCTGGAATTGGTCGGCGCATGGAAAAACGCGCCTGAAATGGACGTCATTTTCAAAAAAATATTTGATAAAAGGTATAAAAAATCATAGAGGAGAGTAAAATTTTAGGGTATTTTCTTGATTCAAACATTTTAGTAGGAATATTGAGAAATAATAAAGATGCTGTTAACAAATTTAGATTTCTTTTAGAGAAGAATAAGGACATTCATATCTCATCAATAATTCTGCACGAGCTTATCGAAGGCGCAAATTTATCTAATGATGCTCAAGGAAATTTAGAAAAAATCAATGCATTAGCAAAGGTATTAAACATCCTTTCATTTGATAAAAATTCAGCATACATTTCAGGAAAAATTTCAGCAAAAAAGGAAGTAAGAGAGAATCCAATTGGACAAAATGATATTTTTATAGCGGCTGTTGCGATAAACTATAAACTTAGACTGGTAACAAGGAACAAGAAGCATTTTGATTCAATAGAAAATATTGAAATTGAAGAATGGTGAAGTTAAATAATAAAGTGAAAGTAACCATTAAAATTAAAAAACCAGCAAAAAATTCAAATATTGGTCAATTGGTTTTATGGTACTTATTGTGTTGCAAAATGCCATTATGACGAAGAAAGACAATAGAATCATTATCCAAAACTACGAAAATTAGCAGAGAAAATAAAAGGCATTGCCAGCAAGACTTACATTAAGCTAAGAAATATCATTGCATGCAATATTTTCGAGTGAATATCTATTTTCTCAAATCAGCAACAACGCATCTTATCTGCTCATAGCTTATACTTTCAGGCAGTTTTTCCTTTAATTGCCTAAGCCTAGGCTCTTCCTCAAATTCTCTGTAAGCCTCAGCTACTTGCTTTATCACATCTTCTTCAATAAACATCATGGCTTGATAAATAGCCGTTCACAATGAGCCTGTAAAAATGAGTGTAGATTGTTGAAACAGCAAGACCGCTTCCCTTTGAGATTTCTTCCGCATTTTTTCCATTATTGAAAAGCTCAAGCGTGATTTTTTCTGAGTCGCCCACTTTTGCAGGCTTCTCTTCCCTAATGATTTGAAGTGATATTCTTATTTTTTCATGCAAAACTTTTTTCCCAGCATCTGTCAATTCAAGAACTTGAAAAGGATAATATCCATAGTGCAATGTTCTTCTCCTTATGAACTCCATTTCAAGAAGCTGCTTTATGAAGCCTTTTATTGTAATAATTTCGTGCCACATCAAGCCTCCAAAGAGCTGTTTGCTTTCGATGGGAACGACGAGCTTTGATTTAGAGCCTTTGAGAAACAAAGCTAGTTTATCTACTCCAACTTCAAGCTCCTTGACAGCATTCAAAATAATCCAAGTTACTTGGCGAATGTCGTCGGATTCTGTCATAAATCCAATAAGAAACAAATAATTATTTAAATATATCTCAACTATCATTACTGGACGAAAAATGAAAATTAAGCCACCGTACATTGCCTTTACTCTTCTATTTTTGTCATGGCTAGTTAATCGCATATTCCCCAAATTTAACATAATTAAAAAACCCTACAATTTATTTGGTATTCTTGTTTTTATCATTGGATTAACAATCACTTTCTCTTCTTTTTACCTTTTCAAGAAAAACAAAACTCCAATCATTCCTGGAAAAAAGCCCGAATTTATGATAGCAGAAGGAACTTACAAGTTTACAAGAAATCCAATGTACCTGGGTGTAACTATGGCACTTTTAGGATCATCAATATATTTTGGGAATTTTCTTTCTTTTTTATCGCCTTTGATATTTTTTACCGCAATGAATTTTATATATATTCCATTTGAAGAGCAACTGATGGAAAAGGTTTTTGGGAAAAATTATGCAGAATATAAGGAAAAAGTTAGAAGATGGATATGATTTTTTGTTTTAGTATTGTTTATCAAATTTGAAATTAACCGAAGTAACTTAATTTCTTCTTGTCAGATATCTCTTGCGCCTCTTGGCTTTTTTGAAGTATTGTCTTCAGTTTTTCTTCAAACTTCTGAGCCTGCTCCAGCAAAGGCTTGGAGTCAACGCTCATTCCAAGGTATTTGTCAAGTGCTTCAATTATCTTTGCAGCAGCCTTGCTGTCTGGCAAATTTGAATGGGTTTCTGCAAAAAGGCAGCTTATTGGGAATTTCTCAAGCCTGAGAAGAATTGCGCCAGTTACTCCAATAATTATGCCCTCTTTCAGCGCCTCAATCCCCGCTTTTTCAAATACCTTTGAGATTTTATCGTTGTTAGAATAGTAAAACACTCTGCCGCCCTCGCTGTCTTCTCCGGAACCGACGCCTTCCAAGCTTATTATCTGCTTTGCTTTCAATTCAGATGCTATCTTAGCAATTGTGGACGCCATTTCCCATTCGTAATGAGTTGCTGCTGTTATCGCATGCAAAATCACGACATTATGCTCCCGATTGTAGAATATTCCTAGAGGCTCGACTATCTTGTTTTCATGTATTGCAACCATTGCAGGCATATCATTAAACAAAATCTTGCCTATCTGCTCTGTCTTTAGGTGCTCTATCAAGAATTCTGATGCAATTGTGCCCACTAAACCGAAACCTGGAAATCCCTCAATTATTGTGCAATTTTTTGGCTTTTTCCATAAACTAATTTCCATTATAGCACCTCTTTTAATTTTATATTTTCTTTATATCTTCTTCAGCGCTTCTTTTTAAGGTTTTCGATAATCATACTTAATAGTCACGCATTTCTATAAAAACCTTTCTATACCTAAACTTTTGCACTTTACTCATAAAAAGAGGCGTAAGGTATATTAACACAT
>JBBSVT010000004.1:0-4502 GCA_038046685.1 Nanobdellota archaeon | reverse complement strand
ATCTTTACCCCACTGGTGTGCTACGCAACACCAGTGGAAAGCTCAACTTCTAATTATGATGTTCCGAATGTAATTGCGATTGCATCTACTAACCACAACGATTTAAAGGCAGGTTCATCAAATTATGGAGCCGCAACGGTAGATTTAGGGGCGCCGGGTGTAAATATTTATTCTACTGTTCCAACATCATCATGCGCTTATTGCAATCCTTCAGGCTTTACATACTTAAGCGGCACTTCAATGGCAACCCCACATGTTTCAGGAGCTGCGGCTTTGATTAAGGCGAAGTACCCATCAATAACCTACACGCAGATAAAATCAAGATTGTTGAGCTCTGTTGATAGAGTTCCAAGTATGTCAGGAATAACCTTAACAGGAGGAAGATTGAATGCGTTCAAAGCCTTGGAAGATGACAGCATAGCACCCTCATCAATTGGCGACTTAACAATAACAGGCAATGAAATAAGTACAGTTGTATTGACGTGGACTGCTGTGGGAGATGACAACAGTATAGGAATAGCTTCTGAATATGACTTAAGGTACTCAAAAGTTCCAATTGACGATATAAACTTTGCAAGCTCGAAAAGAGCCTTAAGCGTGACTGCTCCAAAAGCAGCAGGCTCCGTAGAATCCTTTACAATAAATAACTTAGAATCATCAACAACTTATTATTTTGCAATAAAAGCCATTGATAATGTTGGCAACTTTGGGCCTATATCGAATATTGCAGTCGCCACTACTAAATTAGGCAGCGTGTTGTTTCAAGATAATTTTGAGTCAGGTTTAAATGGATGGGCTGTTAATGGAACATCATTTGGCACAACTAATGGAACGAATGGAACAAACACAACAGGATATTTGTGGCATCTGGAAACAGCTAAATATAACAGCCCAACAACAAGCTGGACATATAACAAGGGTTTTCCAGGTTATACATATAATACAGGAGCACGAAGTTTAGGAGATCTCACTTCTCCACTAATCAGCCTATCGTCCCAAAGTCTTATTTCGCTAAGTTTTTATGATTATTACGAAACAGAAACAGCTGATACTTTATATGACAAAAGGATCATCCAAATCTCGGTAAATAATGGGCCTTATGCTGTACTCGCCCAGTTGTCAAATGACGAAATGAATGTTTGGCACAGACACGAAATCAGTTTAACTCCATATTTAGGAAATGATGTAAGAATTCAATTTTATTTCGATTCAATAGACAATATCAATAACGATTATTGGGGTTGGTCTATCGATGATTTTGCTGTAACCGCTGATAATGTTATTCTACCTCTACCAATCATTAGTAACATTGAAAAAAACCATGTTTTTGATTCAGATTTATTTACACAACAAATTACATGGACAACGGACACCGACACAAAGAGCACTTTCTTCTACAGGAAAAAAGGAACAGCAACTTTCTCTTCTGAAGATACTTTTGGCACAAACCACATGTTTACAATTTCATCCGCTCTTGAGCCAGGCGATTATGAGTACTACATCAAAGCAACAAACTTTGATGGCGGAAGCTCCACAGCAGACAACAATGGAAGTAATTTTGGCTTCACAGCCCTCGGTATTCAGTTAGTCAATCAAAACGGATTTACCAAGAAGGCCACATTCCCCCAATCAGTAGAGGTCTATTCGACGCTGCCGGAATATGATTTAAACCATAATAACAAAAAAGAATTTCTATTGAAGGAAGGAAACTATTTTGATTCTGCAGTTTTTGGAATTTATGAAAATCAAATTGGTGATGCTTTCAATAAAGTCCACCAATTAAATTTGGCAGGTGATCTGTATGCTCCGTACATTTCTGACGCAGATGACGCCGACAACGATAAGTTAACAGACATACTATTCATTGGAAGGGATGGAAACACCTTTGTTGCTAAGTTATTCGAAAGCTTATCAGCAAGCAGTTACCCCACAAATAGTGTCTGGTCCACGATTTTTGACAGGTTCACAATTGATGGAAGGGTAGGAGATTTGGATAGTGATGGAGGTAAAGATATAATTTTTGCCCATAACAGCCCGATTCTGATTGGCGACAGCACAAGCAAGATAAATATTTTTGAAAACTCAGGGAATAATATCTTTACTAATGTATATGGTTTGGTTATTCAGATGAAAAATAATCAATTGCAGTCCATCGATATTTGTAATGATTTGGATAATGACGGGAAAAAGGAATTTATTATTGCCGGAACCGACGAAATAAATGTATTTGAAAACACAATTGACAATGATTATTCTCTCGTCTGGACAAGTCCTCTGAGGGCTAATGATTTAGGGCCAATCCTGCCTGGTTCAGTGATAAACTTAATAAATGGTGAGCATGTAAAATGCTTTGATAATATTGACAATGACGGCATGAAAGGATTTATAGTTGGCGGTTTAAAAGTCAATCATTTCAGCGACCCAAATTTCTTTGATTACTACAAAATCTACAAAGCGGCTTCTGACAACCAGTTTGAGGAGACTAGCACTATAAAAGTTAGCAGCAGTCAAACATATGATAATGCAGTCCAAGCTGGAGATTTTGACGGAGATGGTAAAAAAGAAATTGCCATAGTAGCCGGCTCAAAAGATTTATACCTCATCAAGACTTTTGGGAACGGCACACTCGCACCAGTTTGGTACCACACTTGGGTTAGGCCTGAAATCGCATTGTATGACTCAAAAATTGGCACTGGAGATTATGATAATGACTATAAAGGAGAAGTGATATTCAATGAATTCAGCGACGGCGTAGTCAGTACCGTAGTTTACGAATCTGATACCTCAATTCCACCTGAGGATACAACACCTCCGAATATAGAGATTATAGTTATTCAGGATTTGAATTCAAATTCTGCAAAAGTTGTGTGGACAACTAACGAATCCTCAGATTCTCAAGTAGAATACGGCCTAGACACCAACTATGGATCCACAACACCTTTAGACACTAATCTTGTAACCTCTCATTCAGCAATCCTGAGCAATTTAATGCCAAGCACAACTTATCATTACAGGGTTAAATCGGGCGACGCATCAGGAAATCTTGCAGTTTCTGATGATCGGAGCTTTGCTACTTTAAGTACAGATACAACACCACCGCAAATTTATCTTGTGTATTATAATAAAGTGAAGTCTAATGAAGTGAAAGTATATTGGAACACCGACGAGCCAGCAGATACCCAGCTTGAATATGGCTTGGATACAAGTTATGGTACACTCACTCCATTAGATCCTGTATTAGTGACTTCCCATTTTCAGTTAGTCGCAGGATTAAACCCATCTACACTTTATCATTATAGGGTTAGGGCAAGGGATGCTGCTGGCAACCTTGGCTTAAGTCAAGAAGATTACATTTTTGAAACAGCTCCGACTGTTTTGGGAGCGTCAAGTTCTACTAATAAAAAAGTAATAGTTAGCTTTACAGGAAGCGTTGATTATGTTTCCTCAACCAACATCAGCAATTATATGATTAACAACGGGGTTAATGCGATAAGTGCTGCACTTGATAACAACAACAAGACAGTGGTTTTAACAACATCACCACATGCTTCTGGAGGAACTTATAATGTTACAGTAAGCAATGTTAAGGACCCAAGAGGAGGAGAAGTGACGCCTGTTACCGTCAGTTACCAAGTTCCATTCATCAGCCTTGGAGATTTAATAACATCAAGCATCACTTCATCAACAACGACAATCGCTCCAGGAAGCTACTTTTCATTTTCAAATACAGTAAAAAATGTTGGAGATTCTCTAATTAATTCTACCTTTTATGTTGGATTCAGCCTTTCAGCAGACAATGTTTTTGGAGGAAGCGATGACATTAAGCTGGCCAACAGGACGATAACTGCCCCTATTGCTGTGAATGCAAATAATACTGCATATACCTATTCAAGGATACCTGTTAATGCTCCTCTTGGAGATTATTTTTTATGCGCTATGTCAGATTTCACAAATCGGATCAATGAAAGTGATGAAGTCAACAACGCCTTATGCACTAATGTCAAAATCAAAGTAACTAGGCCTGATTTAATTGTTGAAAGCATCATGCCAAATAATACAACTGTTGCAATAGGAAAAAGTTTGCCTGTTTTGAATTCTATCAAGAATCTCGGTTTAGTTGCCGCAAACCAGTTTTCCGTAAGATTCAGCCTTTCAAACAACACTGTTTATGGTGATATAGATGATGTTTTGATTTCAACACCCAGATTTGTCGGCTATTTGGCACCAGGGGCATCAAGTTTCGCTAATACATATATTATTGTACCTGCAACAACTAAAGTCGGAAGCTATTATGTCTGTGGCAAAGCTGATGCAGGCAATAATGTGATTGAAACCAATGAATTAAACAATATGCGTTGCACGAACTCTACAATTGCTGTCATTTAGCTCAATGCTGAATTGTATTTTGCTAACTTGCAATATTCTGTTAATCTTTCTTATAGTTTACTAACTGGAGTTGTGCAGATTCTACACCCTTGCTTTTGCTAGCCCCCTAAACTTAT
>JBBSVT010000003.1:0-23465 GCA_038046685.1 Nanobdellota archaeon | reverse complement strand
TGAACGTTCTTCCTTATATTTTTATTTATAAATGAATTTGCAAAAGTTTAGTTAGTTAATGTTTCTTAAACGTAAATATCTTATCTCAACACATCCATCCCCGGATAAAGAGGAAAGCCCTTGCATAACTCCAGAATTTCATTCTTAACTTTTTCAATTATGCTTTTGTCAGTATAATAATCAATAACTTTAGCAATGCACTCTCCAATTACTTTCATTTCGCTTTCCTTAAATCCTCGGGTTGTGACTGCAGGCGTTCCCAATCTTATTCCGCTGGGATTAAATGGCGTGCTTGGCTCATAAGGGATTGTATTCTTATTGACGTAAATCTCTGCCTCTCCCAAAGCATTCTGGACTTCTTTCCCCTTTCCGGTTAATCCTTTATTTACTAATTTAATGACCATCAGATGATTGTCAGTTCCTCCAGTAACTAATTCCAATCCTTTGTCCATCAATGTGTCGGCAAGAGCTTTTGCATTCTTGACAATCTGCCCGCAATATTTTTTAAACTCTGGGTGAAGTGCCTCTTTCAAAGCAACAGCTTTTGCTGCATTTACGTGATCGTGAGGGCCCCCTTGCAGTCCTGGAAACACAGCAGAATCAATTTTTTGTGCAAGATTTTTTTTGTTTTCTTTATCCAGCCTGTCCTCAATCTTGCACATTATCATTGCTCCTCTTGGACCTCTCAATGTTTTATGAGTTGTTGTTGTTACAACATCGCAATAAGGTACAGGATTTTGGTGATGTCCAGTTGCGCATAGTCCTGCAATATGTGCGATATCAGCAAAATGATAAGCATTAACTTCATCACATATTTCCCTAAACACCTTGAAATCTATTTTTCTTGGGTATGCAGTCAGGCCAGACAAAATCATTTTTGGTTTGTTCTGCTTTGCCTGCTTCATAATAATATCATAATCGAGCAGCTCCGTCTTCTTGTCCACATTGTAAGGGATGCAATTGTAAAATTTTCCGGAAAAATTGACTGGGCTTCCGTGAGTCAAATGTCCGCCTGCGCTCAAATCAAAACCCATAAATTTATCTCCAAGGTTCAGCAAAGCAAAAAAAACAGCTTGGTTGGCAGGGCTGCCTGAATAGGGCTGGACATTGGCGTGCTCTGCTCCAAATAATTTTTTTGCTCTTTCGATAGCTAAATTCTCAACTACGTCAACATACTGGTTGCCGCCATAATATCTTTTGCCAGGATAGCCTTCAGAATATTTATTTGTGAAGAAAGTAGCATATGCCTGAAGAACCGCTTTGCTTACAAAATTTTCGCTGGGAATCAGCTCGACACCATTTCTTATTCTTATGCCTTCTTTTTTTATAGCTTTATAGATTTCAGGGTCAGTCTTTGAAATATCATCCATCATTTTATCTGCAAAAAATTTCATTCTTCCAATCGATTTTTTTATATATCGGTTTGTTTATATAATTTTTGGAAATTTTCAAATTCTCACTTCTAAATAAAAGAAAGTTATTTTAACAGGATTCCATTCTGATGAACTGAGAAGAGTGATAATGGAGACTGAGATAGAATTTCTAGACTTAAGTTCAGAAGAAAGAAGATTACTATTATGGGTTTTAGGTTTTTTCTATAGATAATGAATGGTATGTTTATGATTCCAATAAATATTGGATAAATAAAAGAGGTTCAGAGATATATTCTTGGACCTTTGAATCAGTAGACTTATTTTAAATTTACCCGGCTCTATGCCTCTTCCTTAATCTTCTCTCTTTTTTCATTCTCTTGCGCTGCCATTTCCATCTCATCTGCCTTTTTTTCTTCCAACGACGAGAACTTCTTTTCATAAAAATAAGAATTTAATAGAGGTATTTAAAGCTTATTGGGGATTTGGTAGAAACATTTTTGATTATTGGTTTCTCTATCGGAATACAAAAGTTTTATAAATACCCACATAATCCCACTTATAATGAAAAATAATCCTTCTTTAGGCACAAGACTATGATTTTATGTTTGTTTTGCTAAGGAGGGATTACTATGCCTTTTAGACGCTATTGACATTCGATGCTTGAGTTGATTGCAGGTGTGCGAATAACTCGCCCATAAGTCTAAGACTCGGTTTCCATGTCTCTGCCCTGGTAGTGTAGCCTGGATCAGCGGAAAAAGGCTTTAGGTTCAATACTCAGCAAATGTAATTCGCTGCAGGAACTAACATGAAGCCCTGTCGTGTTACCATTATATAGGTTAACGCTTTGTGGGGATAACGCCCCACTTACAAAGAAAGGCTTCGACTCGGGTTCAAAATGACGCGACCAACTGCAATATCGGTTGAAACGTTGCGAGGCAAAAAGCCTGGAATGGAAGTCCCGACCAGGGCGCTTTTATATTAATGGGCCGGTAGCTCAGCCTGGTGCCTGTCGAGCTTAACAGCTTCAAGGCAGGAAAGAGCACCTGTCAAATAAATTCCTTAAAGGTCGGGTGAAACTTTTAATCAGGTGGTCGCGAGTCCGAACAACCGCAAGCATCAACGAGCCCATTAGCATGGTAATGCTTTTGGCTCACTAGGTTCGCGGGTTATGGAAATCTCGTCCGGCCCACTTATTAAATTAATCATATCTCAGATTGATTAGAACCAGCGACACAACAAAAGATGAAGAAGCAGAAATTCAAAGTTGACAAGCATATACTAACTCCAAAACACATCAAGCTTGGCGAAAGAGAGAAAACCCAGCTGCTCGAAAGGTACCATATCACTTCTAAAGAGCTGCCGAAAATATTAAAAGTGGACTCGGCGATTAAAGAACTGGACGCAAAGCCAGGCGATATCATAAAAATTATAAGAAAAAGCCAAACTGCCGGCGAATCTTTATTCTATAGGGGTGTATCAGATGTATAAATACGGCAAAACACTAATTCAAAAATATTTTGAAGAGCAGAGTTTTGTAGATTCCGACATTGACTCATTCAATAACTTCATAGACAAGGAACTTCTGAATATAATCGAGGAAAACAGGGAGATAATCCCAACAATAATTCCGCATAATATAGATGAGTTCAAAATAAGGCTGGATAAGATTTGGGTGGAAAAGCCAAAAATGATTGAGGCAGACGGCTCCAGCAGGAACATCTATCCTATGGAAGCGAGGCTGAGAAAAATAACTTATTCTGCGCCATGCTGGATAACAGTCAGCGCCCACATAAATGGCGTGCAGCGGGAAAGTTTTGATACCCAGATTGGAAATTTGCCGATAATGTTGAAGAGCAAGTGGTGCCATCTTTACAAATTGCCAAGAGATGATTTGATATCTAGAGGCGAGGACCCTGACGAGCCAGGAGGCTACTTTATAATTAACGGCACTGAAAAAGTTTTGATTACCATAGAGGATTTGGTGTCAAACAAATTATTGGTGGGGAAAGACTCAACTGGCCCAAGCGAAATCGTGGGCAAGCTTTTTTCGGAATACGGCTCATTTAAGATTCCGCATACGGTGGAAAGAATGAAGGATGGCTTGTTTTACCTTACTTTCACAAGAGTGAAAAGAATTCCAATTATTGCCGTAATTAAGGCGCTTGGGCTGTTAAAGGACGAGGAAATTACTAGATTTATTTTGCCGGAAAGACAGTTTGATGAAGTCATAATAAATCTGCTGGAGTTTGTGGATATAAAAAATGAGGATGAGGCAATTGATTACATTGCAAAAAAGATCGGTATTACCCAGTCAAAGGAAGTAAGAATTGAGAGAATGAAGGAAATTCTTGACAAATACCTTTTGCCTCATCTTGGAATAAAGCCCGAAGACAGGATATCCAAGGCATATAACCTATGCAAAATGCTGAAGAAGTATATTCTCGTTTCAAATGAGGAATTTGACTTTGATGACAAGGATCATTACATGAACAAGAGGCTTAAGATGAGTGGCGACTTGCTTGCTGATTTGCTAAGATTAAACCTAAAGGTCTTGATTGGAGATCTTTTGTACAACTTCCAAAGAATTGTTAAAAGAGGAAAGTTTCCTTCAATAAAAGTTATTATAAGGGACAAACTGCTTACTCAAAGAATTTATTCCTCAATGGCTACAGGAGTTTGGGTAGGCGGAAGAAAAGGGATAAGCCAGCGTATACAAAGATTGAATTATCATGAAACATTATCACATTTGCAGAGGATTGTGAGCCCCCTAAGCGCTTCCCAGGAAAATTTTGAGGCAAGAGAATTACATTCTACGCATCTTGGAAGGCTTTGTCCAATAGAAACTCCAGAAGGAACTAACATAGGATTGAGGAAGAATCTTGCATTGCTCTGCACCATATCCGGCGAATTGAATGAGGAGGATATTTTGAAGATGTTGAAAAATGTGGGGCTCCGAGTTATAAAGTGAAAAAGTGAGATAGCAAAAGTCAGAAATAGAAAATGGCAGAAGTATACCTTAACAGCAAATTTGTGGGAAATGTCGACAATCCGCTTGAGTTTGTGCAGAAACTAAGGGATGAGAGAAGGAAATCTATAATCCCGCAAAACCTGAACGTTTATTACAATGAAAGAGCAAACGAAGTACTATTGGAAACCTCAAAAGGGAGAGCAAGAAGGCCATTAATAATTGTAAAAGAGGGAATTCCATTGCTGACGGAGAGGCATATCAAGCAATTGGAGAAGAATGAAATCTCATGGTCAGATTTAATAAAACAGGGTGTGATAGAATATTTGGATGCAGCGGAAGAAGAAAATACACTGGTGGCTTTTTTCGAAAATGAGCTTACGCTGGAGCATACTCATCTTGAAATAACTCCATTGGCAATGCTTGGCTACTGCACCTCACTGGTGCCGTACGGCAACTTTAACCAGTCAACAAGGCTCAACGCAGGTTCAAAAAATCAAAAGCAGGCGCTTGGCTTTTATGCTTCTAACTTTGCTGTGAGGATGGATATGGATGTGAATCTTCTTCATTACTCCCAATATCCCATAGTGAATACAATAATGCATGATATTTCTGATTATAGCAAACACACTTCAGGTCAGAACATAACAATTGCTATAATGAGTTATAAAGGTTATAATATGGAAGACGCCATAATCTTAAACAAAGGCTCGATTGAGAGGGGATTTGGAAGGTCGACTTATTACAGGCCAAGCGTTGCCGAGGAACTTAGGTACGCTGGCGGCTTAATCGACCAGATTTGCACCCCGGATAAAGATGTCAAAGGGTACAAGACAGAAAAAGACTACAGGTTTTTGGAAGATGACGGAATAATTTATCCAGAAGCCAAGGTCAAGGAAGGAGATGTTGTGATTGGAAAGACATCTCCGCCAAGATTCTTAAGCTCAATGGAAGAGTATAGCCTGGCGTCAAGCACAAGACGGGAAAGCTCGGTAAATCTAAAGCATGGTGAAGAAGGCATTGTTGATTTTGTCATGATAACTGAGAATGAGGAAGGTAACAGGCTTATCCAAGTTAGGCTAAGGGATGAAAGAGTGCCGGAGATAGGCGATAAATTTACCAGCAGGCATGGCCAAAAAGGGGTTGTCGGCTTGATTGTGCCGCAAAGCGATATGCCCTTTTCAGCGAATGGAATCGTGCCAGATTTGATATTTTCCCCTCACGGAATTCCCTCAAGAATGACAATTTCTCATTTAATTGAGATGATTGCCGGTAAAGTTGGTGCGCTTGCAGGACGCTATGTTAATGGAACAACATTTGATGCAGAGCCTGAGGAAAGATTAAGGAAAGAATTGCTTTCATTGGGATTTAGAGAAAGCGGTGTTGAGACCTTGTACAATGGACAAACTGGTGAGCAATATCAGGCAAAAATCTACATAGGCAGCATGTATTACTTGAAATTGAAGCACATGGTGGCAAATAAAATACACTCAAGAGCCCGGGGCCCTATCCAGCTTTTGACAAGACAGCCAACTGAAGGCAGGGCAAAGGAAGGGGGTTTGAGATTGGGAGAAATGGAAAAAGATACTTTCGTTGCCCATGGAGCCTCATTGTTGCTTAAAGAAAGGTTTGACAGCGACAGAACAGTTGTTCCAGTATGCGAAAACTGCGGAATTATTGCGGTTAAGGACAATTTCAAAAACAAGTCATATTGCCCAATTTGCGGAGAGAATGTGGAGATTAATGACATAGAAATAAGCTATGCATTCAAATTAATGCTTGACGAGTTTAAATCATTGGGAATTTATCCAAAACTTCAGTTAGAGAGCAAGTATTAATAAGTAATATCAACAAACAAAAATGCCAGACATAATTTCAGAATATGAAGACAAGCTTCCGCCTAAGATAATTGAAGATATAAAAATCAACCTTCCAAAGGGGACAAGCGATACAAAACTAAGGAAAATAATGGAAGCAACTCATGAAGAATACAAAAATGCGCTAGTTAATCCAGGAGAGTCTGTGGGTATAATTGCCGCTGAGTCCATTGGAGAGCCGGGCACTCAGATGACTTTGAACACATTTCATTTCGCAGGAGTAGCAGAAATGAATGTAACATTGGGTTTGCCAAGAATCATAGAAATTCTCGATGGGAGGAAGGAGCTTGAAAACCCTATGATGGAGATATACTTGAAAAAACCATACGCTGCGGGCAAGAAAATAGAGGACTTGAAATCTCTCGCATTGCAAATAAAGGAAACAAGTCTTAAGAACATATCAAATGAATTCACAATCAATATTGCAGATTTCACCATTGAAATCAAGCTTGACAAGGATAAAATGAAAGAAATAGACATAACAAATAACAAGGTAGTTGACGCTATTTCTAAACAGTTAAAAGGCTATAACGTAAAAGACAACAAGGACTCATTGGTATTAAAAGCACGCAGCAAAGAGGACACTTTTAACGAGGCTTATAAGGCTAAGGAAAAACTGAAAAATATCACTATAAAAGGCATAAAGGGAATCTCGCAAGTTCTGCCTGTGAAAAGGGAAGATGAATTTATAATAATCACGTCCGGATCTAACTTGGCTGAGGTTTTGCAGTTAGAGGAGGTTGATTCTTACAGAACATCAACTAACAACATTTTTGAAATTGAGCATGTCCTTGGGATTGAAGCGGCAAGGCAAGCCATTATAAATGAGATTTTTAAAGTTATAGAAAGCCAGGGATTGAACGTTGATGTAAGGCACATCATGCTTGTTGCCGATACAATGTGCGTCAGCGGGACCGTAAAAGGAATTACCAGGTACGGCGTTGTAAGCGAAAAATCAAGCGTATTGGCAAGGGCGTCATTTGAAACGCCTATAAAGCATATCATAAACGCAGCCCTTGTAGGCGAAGTTGATAATCTTGATTCAGTGGTTGAAAATGTCATGATTAATCAGCCAGTCCCAATTGGCACAGGAATGACCAGTCTTGTAGTGAAGGCGCAACCCTCCCAAAAAGAAAAGTGATTTTTAGATTTTAAAATGGAAGAGAAACCAACAACAATGGAAGAGGAAAAAACAATGCAGGAAATTGAAGCTGTAAAACAATTGATTGCTGGAAAGGAAGAAAAGATTGAGGCAATAGAATATGATGAGCAGTACATTTACAAGCAGGTCAGAAGCGTATCATTTTCTGTGTTAAGCCCCAAGATGATTAGGAAAATGGCATCTGCGAAAATAGTAACGCCTGAACTTTATGACAAGGAGGGCTATCCAGTTGATGGTGGATTAATGGATATAAGGCTGGGTGTTATTGACCCAGGATTGAGGTGCAAAACTTGCGGCTCTAAGCTCAAAGAGTGCGTAGGCCATTTTGGGTATATAGAATTAGCGCGTGCAATTATACATGTTAAGTTTGTCAACATTATCATGACATTGCTTAAATGCACATGCAAGGAATGCGGAAGGATTTTAATACCTGACAATAAAATTGGAAAAATCAAGGAAGTTCTTGATCAGGTTGAAAAGGAAGGGGGAATTGAAGACAGGAGAAAAAAGATAAAAGAGGTTATTGCAGGATTAAAGACTGTGAATAAGTGCCCCCATTGCAAAGCCAAACAGAAAAAACTTTCATTGGAAAAACCCACCACGTTCATTGAAGATGAAAAAAGAATAAGCCCAATTGAAATCAGAGCGAGATTGGAAAAAATTAGCGACTCCGATTGCGAAATATTTGGGTTGAAAGTTCCTTTTGTGCGTCCTGAATGGATGGTGATGACTATACTGCCGATCCCTCCTGTGACTATGCGGCCTTCAATAACCTTAGAAAGTGGGGAGAGGAGCGAAGACGACCTAACCCATAAAATGGGAGACATTGTGAGAATCAACCAAAGACTATTTGAAAACATTAATGCCGGTGCGCCTGAGATCATAGTTGAAGACTTATGGGATTTGCTGCAATATCATATCACCACATTCTTTGACAACAATATTGCCCAGCTGCCTCCTGCTAGGCACAGGAGCGGACAGCCTTTAAAAACTCTGACAGAACGCATAAAAAGCAAGGAAGGAAGAATAAGGCACAATCTTGCGGGAAAAAGGACAAATTTCTCTGCGAGGACAGTCATAAGCCCGGATCCGATGCTGGAGCTTTTTGAGGTGGGAGTGCCACTTGCTATTGTTTCTAAGCTCACGGTACCTGAAAGAGTAAACAAGTGGAACATTGAATACTTAAAGACATTTGTTGGAAAAGGCCCAGACAAATACCCAGGGGCTAACTACATAATAAGGCCTGATGGAAAAAAGAAAAAAATTACAGAAGAAACAAAAGAAGCTTCAATTGAAGAGCTGCAGCCGGGTTATATTGTCGAAAGGCATTTAATGGATGGGGATATTGCTATTTTTAACAGGCAGCCTTCTCTGCATAGGATGAGCATGATGTGCCATCGTGTTAAGGTTTTGCCAGGCAAAACGCTGAGATTAAACCCTGCTGTTTGCACGCCCTATAATGCAGACTTCGATGGAGACGAAATGAACCTGCACATTCCACAGACAGAGGAGGCAAGGGCAGAAGCCGAAATACTAATGGAAGTGCAAACTCAGCTTATCTCGCTAAGGTACGGCTTAAGCATCATAGGATGCACTCAAGACGCGATATCTGGCAATTACCTATTAACAAAAACCAACTCGATAAAAAGAGAAGAAGCGATTGATTTATTATCGGCAGTTGGTGTAACAGACTATTCCAAGCTGCCAAGAAAAGGAATGATAATGGGCAAGGAGATATTTAGCGTTTTAATACCTGATGACTTCAATTATACGGGCCATTCTAGAAAGTGCGACAGGTCAAAAGAAAAATGCGATAAGGACACGCATGTCGTCATAGAGAATGGCAAGCTTATTTCTGGAATTATGGACAGGAATTCAATCGGTGAGGAATCAGGATTGATGCTTAGGAGCGTACACCAAAAATATGGAAAAGACTATACCATTGATTTGCTTGGCAAAATATTCAGGCTTGGGATAGAGTACTTGTTTAGAATCGGCTTCACATCTGCATTGTCAGACACAGACCTGCCAGAGTCCGCAAAATTGAAAATAAAAGAAGATCTCGACATAGCAAATAAAGAAGTAGAGGCATTAATTGCGCGGTTTAGGGAAGGGAAGCTTGAAGCATTCCCCGGAAAAACGATGCAGGAGACACTAGAGCTTAGAATTCTCGAGGTTTTAAACAAAACGAGAAATGAAACAGGAACGACAGTTGCGACTCATGCAGATAAGAGAACCCATACCATGATTATGGCAGATTCGGGAGCAAGAGGCAATCTCTTGAATCTGGCCCAAATGGCAGCCTGTGTAGGCCAGCAGGCTATGAGGGGCAAAAGAATTGAAAAAGGATTTGAGCAAAGGACATTGTCCAACTATAAAAAATTTGACCTAAGCCCCGAGGCGCATGGCTTTATCAGAAATGGGTTCAAAACAGGCCTGACTCCGGCAGAGTTCTTCTTTGGCGCTATGACTGGAAGGGATTCGCTGATGGATACTGCGTTAAGAACGCCAAAAAGCGGATATTTGTATAGGAGACTTGCAAATGCTATGCAGGACTTAAAGGTAGGGTACGACAATACTGTCAGGGACTCGGCTGGAAAAATAATCCAGTTTGAATATGGCGAAGACGGCATAGATGTTTCAAAATCAGAAAATGGAGTTATTAATGTCAAGAGGATAATAAGTGCGGTTTAAGAAATCAAGAATTCTGCATACGAAAATGACAAAAAAAATTGACGCAACACAAATAAAAAAACTGTTAAAGTCAGGAGATATAATTATAGGGACAGAAAGAACCATAAAGAATCTGAAGATTGGCAAGGTGCAGAAAGTTTTTGTGAGTTCAAACTGCCCAGCACGGTTGGAAAATGACTTAACTTATTATGCAGGTTTAAGCGGCGCAGAGTTGCATAAATTAGATTATCCCAATGATGAACTAAGTGTCATATGCAAGAAACCATTTTCTATCTCAGTTTTATCGGTTCTTAAGGGTGTAAGTAAGTGAATAAGATTAAGTTTGATTCCAATCTAATAAAATTAATGATACTTTTTGAATCTAGGACAGGTGCTAAAGTTAAGGACTGCATTGCCAATAAAAAATTGATTTTTGTAGTTGAAGAGAGTGAGATGGGCAAGGCAATCGGCAAAAATGGCATCAATATAAAAAAAATGGAGCATGAATTAAGGAGAAGAATAAAGCTTGTAGAATACAGCAGCGATGTCCTGCAGTTCATTAAAAATATTATCTATCCAATTGAAGCGCCAATTATTGAAGAGGTTAATGGTACAATAATAATCCATGGAAAAGATTCAAGCACAAAGTCGCTCCTTGTAGGTAGAGAGCGGCAAAACATTAATCATTTGACTGCATTGGTAAAGAGATATTTTAAAATCAATGAGATAAGAGTTGTCTAATGGTAAACGATTGTCGGTTTCCATAACCTTTAAAAACCACTCAAAAATACTAAATCACATGGGAAATAAATCACGAGGATTGTACGCGGGCAAGAAACTAAAGCAAAGAAGAAAGAAGGGAAGATGGCACTCTAGCCCTTATGTTAGAAGGGTCCTGCGCCTTAAAGAGCGCTCTGACCCATTGGGGGGAGCCTCACAGGCACGCGGCATTGTTTTGGAGAAAGTTCAGCTGGAAGCAAAGCAGCCAAATAGCGGGATGCGCAAGTGCGTTAGGGTGCAGCTGATAAAGAATGGAAAGCAGGTAACTTCCTTTTGCCCGGGAGATGGCGCAACAAAGATGATTGATGAGCATGATGAGGTTATAATCGAATGCATCGGCGGCTCAATGGGCAAATCAAAAGGTGATATCCCGGGAGTCAGGTGGCAAGTCATAAAAGTCAATGACCAAAGTTTGGATGCATTATTAAAAGGCAGGATAGAAAAAGCAAGAAAATAAATAGATTAAAAATTAGTAAAATGTCAGAACTAAAGCTCTTTAACAGGTGGACATTGGAAGGCATCAAGGTTGAAGATCAGGGACTGCAGGCATTCATAACCCTGAAGCCAAGAATCGTGCCAAAAACTGGGGCAAGGTACGCAGGAAACAGGTTCTACAAAAGCAGGACATTTATTGTTGAACGGTTAATAAACAAGCTGATGGTGCCGGGCCATAAAAGCAAGAAGCATTACAGGTCAAGCTACCACATGACAGGGAAAGCCGAGACTGCCTATGATATCGTGGAGCAGGTTTTTAAGCAGATTGAAAAAATAACAAGGGAAAATCCAGTTAAGGTGTTTGTCAAGGCATTGGAAAATGCAGCTCAAAGGGAGGAGATAATCACAATTGAATATGGCGGTGCGCGATACCCAAAAGCAGTCGAATGCTCTCCTCAAAGAAGAATCGACTTAGTCCTTAGGCATATGACTCAAGGAGCATATCACCGGGCATTCAACACAAAAAAATCTATTGTTAGCAGCCTTACAGATGAGATTATTAATGCGTATAAATTGAGCAATGCCTCAAACGCAATAGCAAAAAAGATTGAGATTGAGAGGCAGGCAGATAGTTCTAGATAGCTTATTTTGCATGTGTTAATGACAGATTAAGGGAAAATATCTTTATCCCATTAAACCTTTCACTTTCATCAATTCCGCATTTAAAATTGCGGCGCCTGCAGCTCCCCTGATTGTATTATGGCTTAAAACCAAAAACTTGTAATCAATAACGTTGCATTTTCTGAGCCTGCCGACAGTGACTGCCATCCCATTTCCTGCGTCTCGGTCATATTTTGGCTGAGGCCTGTCAATTTCCTCTCTTAAAATGATTGGCGGATTAGGTGCCGAAGGCAATCCCATTTTTTTCAAAGGATTGAAGCTCCTAAAAGTGCTCTTTATCTGTTCTAAATCGGCCTTCTTTGCAAGCCCTATATTTACAGATTCTAAATGGCCGTCCTTTACACTGACTCGATTGCACTGCGCGCTTATTTTAAAATCTGCAAAAGAAATTTTGCCATTGCTGATTTTTCCCAGTAATTTTAAAGTTTCCGTTTCTATTTTTTCTTCCTCACCGCTAATGTAAGGTACGACATTGTCCAGAATATCAAGCGACGCAACACCCGGATAACCGGCTCCGCTTAAGGCTTGCATTGTCGTTATAAACACCCTTTCCAAGCCAAAAGCATCTTGCAAAGGCTTCAATGCCACTGCCAATCCAATCGCTGAGCAATTTGGATTTGTCACAATAAAACCTTTAAATCTTTTTTGCTGCTTTTTGACAATTGCCAAATGCTCAGGATTTACTTCTGGGATCAATAATGGAACATCAATGTCCATCCTGTGGTTCTTTGAATTGGATGAAACGATGTAGCCGTTTCTTGCAAAATTTTCTTCAATTGGCCCGGCAACTAACGAGTCCAGAGCTGAAAACACAATCTTACAATCTAAATCAGGCCTGCACTCCTTAACTTTTACATCCTTGGCTTTTTGTGGAATTTGAGCGCTAGCCATCCATCTGCCTTTCATAGTTTCTTCATATGACTTGTTCGCGCTTTTTTCAGACGCTGCAAGCTCGGTTATCTCAAACCACGGGTGGTTCTGAAGTAAATCCACAAAGCGCTGGCCCACCATTCCAGTTGCTCCCAAAATGCCCACTTTGACTTTTTTCATATCAATCACCCAAAAAACTCCTGATGCAAGGTTTTGACTGCCTCCTCGGCATCTCCGGCGTTAACAACAAAAGTAATATTTATCTTAGATGCTCCTGACGAAATCATTTCAATGTTAATATTTTTATTGCCCAAAGCAGCAAATGTCCTCCCTGCAATCCCCGGCGTATACTTTATTCCTTCTCCAACGACACAAATTATAGATTTGTTGTTTTCAACAGAAACGTCAGCAACCTCTTTAAGCTCGCTAGCAAAGTCTTCTAGTCCGTCATCGTCGTCAACTGTAATGGAAACGCTTACCTCTGACGTTGCAACTACATCCACAATTTTTTTGTGGGCATCAAAAATCTCGAAAAGTCTTGCTAAAAATCCGTATGCTCCAAGCATTCTTTTAGAATCTATATGGATAACTGTTACATTATTCTTGCAGGCGATTGCCTTGACAATATCTTTGCTTTCATCTGCTTTGTTAAGTATGGTTGTGCCTTTGCTGCTCGGATTAAACGAGTTCAGCACCTTTACAGGAATGTTTTTCCGCATTGCAGGCAGCATAGTTTTTGGATGCAAAACCTTAGCGCCAAAATAAGCGAGTTCTGATGCTTCGGCGAAAGAAACTTTCAAAATAGTCTTTGCGTTTTTGACTATTTTAGGGTCAGTCGACATTATGCCGTCTACATCAGTCCATATCTGGATTTCTTCTGCTTCAATCGCAGCGCCAACAATTGCTGCAGTGTAATCGGAGCCGCCCCTGCCAAGCGTAGTTATCTCTCCGCTATCAGTTTTGCCTATGAATCCTGTGATTACTGGAACAATGTTTAATTTATTGATATTTATCTTTAAGTTATTGTAGGTTTCATCGAGCGGTTCTGCACCGCCAAACTCGGAATCTGTAATAAATCCAAGCTGCCATGAGTTGAATGCTTGGGCTTTTGCATTTATTTTGTTGAGCTGCATAGAAACTATCTTTGACGACATTCTTTCCCCAAAGGACTGGAAGCGGCAAGATATTTTGTTATTTAATTGTTTTGACGACTGGATTTCCCTTACCAAACCTGATAATTCATCAATATCCTCTGTTAGCAATGATTTGTCCATATCCAGCTGCTGCAGAATTTCATAATGGGTGCTTTTGATTATTTCAAATGTCTCATTGCCTTTTCCTTCCGCGCATTCCTTCGCAAGCTTTATTAAGGCATCTGTAATTTTAGCCACAGCAGACACGACTACAACCGGTTTTTTATCAAGGAAAGATTTCACTATGTTGGCGACATTCTTTATTCTTTCTGCGTTTCCGACTGAGCTGCCTCCAAATTTCATGACTATCATTTTAGATGCCTAATTATTTTTTCCGCTGCCATTTTTGTCTCTTCGATAGTTGGAACAAGGGCAAATCTCACATAATTGTCACCGGGATTAAGTCCTTTAAAATTAACTGAAATCCAAGTTCCTGGGGTGACAACCACTGCAATTTCCTTCTGGAGCAATTTTTTTGCGAATCCCAAAGAGTCGGCATTATTGGGAGTTTTTTGCCATATATACATAGTTGCATCAGGGCTGCAATTTTCCATTCCTGCAGATATCATCGCATTGACCAAAATGTCTCTTTTAAGCTGGTACTCCTCTCTCATTTTTTCAACATGCTTCTCATCCTGCAATGCAGCTATTGCAGCGTCTTGAATAAAAGTTGGAGTTCCTGAGTCTATATTTGTTTTTAATTTTTTAAAGGAAGATATAATGTTTTCATCGCCTGAAACCCATCCTGTTCTGTAGCCCGTCATTGCGCTTCTTTTTGACAATGACTGAAATGCAACTATCCCTTCCTTTGAAAACTCCAGTATAGAATGAGGCTTTTCTTTGAAGTAAATCTCCGAATAGCATTCATCGCTTGCAATAATAATACCATTGTCGTGGCCAAAATCAACAATCTTCTTGAAAAATTCGGCCGGAGCAGTTGCGCCTGTTGGGTTATTGGGATAGTTTATCCATAAAATCTTTGCTTTTTTCACTATTTCTTTTGGTATGCTTGCCAAGTCCACTATATAATTATTCTCACTTAATAATGGAAGAAAATAGCTTTTCCCTTCTGCAAATAAAGCTCCTCTTTCATATGGCGGATACCCTGGATTTGGCATTATTACCCAATCTCCCTGATTGAGAAATGCTTTTGGAAAGTTGAAAACCGCTTCTTTTGCGCCTATTGTTGAAGCTATTTCTTTATCATAATCCAAGCCAACGCCAAATCTTCTTTTTACCCACGCAGAAATTGCTTTCCTATACTCTTCACTTCCCATATAGCTGGGATATCCAGAGCTTTTCCTGTCATCAACTGCCTTTTTGATTGCATTCCTCACAATCTCGGGCGTGGGTTCTTTTGGGTCCCCTACGCCGAAATCAATTGGCGTGATGCCTTGTTGAATCAGCTTTGCAACTTCGTTGTCAACTTCAGCAAAGGCGTATCCACTAAGGTTTTTCAGCTTGTTGGAAATTTTAATTTGCATAGAGCCTCACTTAAATTTCTTGACACTGTTAAAATCAAGGGTTGAAAAATAATCATCAGCAGTTTCTGCTCTTCTGATTTCAATTACTTTCTTATTTTTCCTTAGAAGAAGCTCAGCAGAACGGAGCTTTCCATTGTAGTTAAATCCCATTGCAAAACCATGAGCTCCTGTATCATGTATTATAAGAACATCGCCTTTACTTATCTCTGGCAATTTTCTGTCTATAGCAAACTTGTCATTATTCTCGCACAGCGACCCAGTTACGTCATAAACGAATTTATGCTGAATGTTTTCTTTTCCCAAGACAGTAATGTGATGATAAGCGCCATATAATGCAGGCCTCATCAAGTTAGCCATGCATGCATCTGTTCCCACATAATTCTTGTAAATATGCTTTAAGTGCAGAACTCTTGTAACTAAGTATCCATACGGGCCAGTAATAACCCTGCCGCATTCCATGAATATTTTTACAGGGTGCAGATGATTCTTTATGATAATGTTGTTGTAGGCATTCTTCACGCCTTTCGCAATATCCTCATAAGACACCGGCTTGTCTTCCGGTTTGTATGGAATCCCAATGCCCCCGCCGAGATTAACAAATTCAAGCTTGATATCAGTATTCTTATAAACCTCTACTGCAAGTTCAAAGAGCATTCTGGCTGTTTCGACAAAATAATCCTCATTTAACTCATTGGAAATTATCATTGTATGCAATCCAAATCTTTTTGCTCCTTTTTCCTTCAGTATTTTATATGCTTTGAGAAGTTGCTCTCTTGTTAATCCATACTTTGCCTCTTCTGGTTTGCCGATTATATCTGTGCCCTTTCTTGCAGCTCCAGGATTGAACCTGAGGCAAACGACATCTGGAATGCCTGCCGATTTTTCAAGAAATTCAATATGGCTAATATCATCCAAATTAATTATAGCACCTAATTGCCTTGCTTTTTGGAATTCCGAAGCAGGAGTGTCGTTTGAAGTGAACATTATCTCTTCTCCGGATATGCCAACCTTCTCTGCCATGATCAGTTCTGGAAGCGAACTGCAATCTGCTCCAAAACCCTCCTGATGCAGGATTTTCAAGATGTGAGGATTTGGTGTGGCTTTTACAGCAAAATATTCCTTGAAGCCGTCAAGTATGCTGAATGCCTTAACAAATCTCTGAGCATTCTGCCGAATAGCCCTTTCGTCATAAATATGGAAAGGCGTAGGATATTTTTTTATGATATCCAATATTTTTTCTTTTGAAAAAGGGAGAATTTTGCTTGCCATTTTATATGATTTTTAAGTTCATTAGGATATTTCTTAGCTTTTCCTTATTCTCAGAATTCATTTCGCACAATGGCAGTCTGTAAACTTCTTTAATCAAGCCTTTCATTGCCAACGCCGCCTTAATCGGGATTGGGTTTGTCTCAATAAACATTCCCTTAAATAATGGAAGCAATCGATAATGAAGCTTCAATAATTTTTCGAAATCCATCATTAATCCCAGTCCTGCCATCTCATGCATTTCTCTTGGTATAATGTTGCCGGCAACTGAAATCACACCTTTGCCTCCCAAAGCCATTAATGGCAACGTCAAGTTGTCGTCGCCAGAAAGCACTGCAAAACTTTTCGGAAGTTTGTCTATAACATCCATCATCTGGGCTATATTTCCCGATGCTTCCTTCACTGCAACTATATTTGAGTGTTCTTTAGCAAGACGAGATAGTGTTGATGTTTCCAGATTTACTCCAGTTCTACTTTGGATATTATAAATAATCATTGGAATTTCCACCGCATTTGCAATTGCACTGAAATGCATATACATTCCCTCTTGTGTCGGTTTGTTGTAGTAAGGGCATACTTGAAGTGTCGCGTCAATCCCTGCATCAGCTGCTTTCTTTGTCATGTGAAGCGCCTCTTTTAGGGAATTGCTGCCTGTCCCAGCTATTACTGGAACTTTCCCATTTACCGCATCAACCACAATTTCTATGACTTTCTGATGCTCTTCATAATCAAGAGTGGGGCTCTCTCCTGTGGTGCCGCATGGCACTATGCCGTCAATTTTTCCATTTATTTGAAAATCGACAAGATTTCTGAGAGCATTCTCATCTATACTGCCATCTTCCATAAATGGCGTTACAATTGCAGTGATTGCTCCTTTAAACATTTTAGTTAAGCTCAAGTATACTTGTCATCATGTCATTAATGCTGTAAAATCCCTTCTTACTGTTAATCCACTGGGCTGCCATGACAGCGCCGATAGCAAAACCTTCCCTGTTTCTTGCCTCATGTTTCAGCTCAATTATATCTGCGCTGCTGTCAAATCCAACAACATGGGTGCCTGGTATAAACCCGGCTCTTATTGAAGCAAAGTGCAGTTCGTTTTCTTCTAGTTTTCTGTCCATCTTTTCAAATACCAATTTATTTTTTCGTTTTATGTTCTTAATCAAAATATCTCCTATAGTTTTTGCGGTGCCGCTTGGACTGTCCACTTTCTTACTGTGGTGCAATTCGTATCCGAATACATCATAATTATCTATTTTGTTAATTAAACTTGCTGCATTCTCTATTATTTTGAAAAATATATTGACGCCAATGGAAAAATTAGCAGCATAAATCAGCCCTATGTTCCCTTTTTTGACTATGTGTTTAGCGTCTTCCAGCCTGTCAAACCAGCCTGTGGTGCCGATAACAATATTTTTCCCGAACTTTGAAATCTTCTCAATATTTGCCAACACGGCATTTGGGGCAGAGAAGTCAATGCATACATCAACATTTTCCATCGACAGCGTGTCAATATATTTATGGCCTGCATCTTCGTCATTAGGGTCTATAATTGACTGCACATTTATACCTCTATTTTGAGCAACCCTCTCTATCTCATGCCCCATCCTCCCATATCCCACAATTGCGATATTCATTTCGAAACCTAAGAATTGCCTTGATATACCAAAAGGTTTATATCTTTATTATATAAACATTATGTTATTACAGTAACATTTTAAATTTTAATGCTATGGTAACAACAAGCCATATTGTCAAGAAGATTGTAAGCATGCAGCCATTTATAGAGGAATCTTTGGCTCAAGGCATAATAAGCATTGCCAACCTTGCGGAGCAGTTGCTTCCGAAAATTGAGAAGGAGCTTGGCAAAAAAATCAGGCTGCCAGCCGTTGTAATGGCTTTAAGGCGGCACTCTGAAGATATTTTTAAACACAGAAATAAAATGAAAAATTTTGATTATTCCGGGGAACTGCTGATGAAAACAAATATTTGCGATTTTACAATTGTAAAAACTGCAAGCTTATTGGCGAGATTAAAGACAATCCATACCTTAGTTAATTTTGAAAGAGGCGACACATTAAACGTGGTACTTGGAAATAACGAAGTGAGCATAATAATCAACGAGAAATATATGCATAAGCTTGCAAAATTTGTTTCAGGCGAAAAAATACTCAATAAAGAGCAGGGATTAGTTGCACTTACATTGGTATTCACATCAGATGATTTTTTGCACACTCCTGGGGTTATATTTAATGCCGTAAGAAAACTTGCATGGGAGAATATTAACATCTACGAGATAGTTTCCACAATGACTGAATTGACTTTCATATTGAACAAAAATGATTCCATGAAGGCTTATGAAGTTCTGCAGGAGCTTGGTTCTGGGTAAAATCCGATAGCCTGCTTTTCTGACTTAAGAGCCTCATTTTTAAGTTAGATACAAAAAATATTTTTTCTTCATTAATCTTTACTCGCAGTTCTATCAAAAATAGAAAGGTTTATAAGTAAGTTCTACCTTACTGTAAGCTACAACTTACAGAGGTGTTTAAAATGCTGGAAGTAATAACTATGTCAAGCAAAGGACAATTGGTTATACCAAGGGAAATTAGGGAAGAAATGAGACTGGAAAAACAGGATAAATTTGTCGTAGTTCATGACAAAGACAATATTTTATTAAAGAGGATAAGCAGAGAAGAAGCAGCCAAAGCTATGTTAAAGTTAATGGATAGCATTTCTGACAAATTTAGAAAGGCTGGCATTAAAAGGCAGGATATCGCAAAAGAAATAAGAAAGGTAAGAGCAAGTTAAATGTTCAACATAGTTATTGACACTAATACCCTTATTTCTGCTCTTGGTTGGAAAAAGGGCAATCCAAGAAAGGTATTTGAAAAGTGTCTATTTGAAGAATGCAAGTTAATTGAGAGTAGGAACTTGATTGAAGAATTTACCTCAGTCACAAAAAGATCAAAATTTAATTTCATATCAGAGGAGGAAAAACAAGAATTTTTATAGTAGGATCTATCATTATTTTCCCTCTATTAGTTGTTCAAAATTTAAGATCTATTTATAGAGATATGGGGTTTAAATGAGCCATAATGCTGCATTTGTTAGAACTAGTGCGGAAAATTATATCAAGAATATCTGGATAAGTTCTGCAGTATCAATCATACCCTCATTTTACATTTACTTTATGATTGGCTTTAATGAAGTAACATTTTTGATTTTTATTCTTTATTTTGTACATTGTTATAGAATTTATGAATTTTATCTTACTGGAAAATCTATCTCTGCGTTAGGCTTGTTTTATGGTGAAATACAAGAAAATAAGTCAGCTTATATTAATATTTCGATATATTTTCTTGGAATCATAACCATGACGATAGTAATCTTATATTTGACATTGGTATAGATTAAAACGTACACTTGATTACATTAATGAACAAATTGATTATTATTGGACTCAATTTAGAGAAGCATTGGAGTGACCCCCTTAAAAGTAGACAAATAGTCAAGAGACACATGTTACACAAAAACAAAACATTAATAAATAACACAAAACAACAAATATGAATAAGCATTAGATTATTATGGAGGTAAAAATGGGAAAAGGCAAAATGAAAGGCGGCAAAGGATGTTGCTAGTTTATTTTTTTCTTAGTTTTTATAACCATAAAAGGTGTAAAAATGACCGTAAAGGAAGAGTAAATGGCAGAAAAAGCAAGAAAAGCTGTAAAAAAATCAATAGTAAAAATCTACACCACAATCACATGCCCATGGTGCGTGAAAACTAAGGAATTTCTTAAATCCAGCAATGTCAGGTTCAATGAAATTAATGTGGGGCAGGATGAAAAAGCCCGAAACGAAATGTTTGAGAAATCCGGCCAGTTTGGAGTTCCAGTGACAGAAGTTAATGGAACAATTATTGTAGGCTACGATAAAGACGCATTAAGAAAAGCCCTTGGCTTGGCTAAAGGAGCAAAGGATGCATAATTTTGCTGTTTAAAAAATCTGCTCGATAGTTTTCTAAACTGCACAAAACCTTTAAAAACACTTATTAAATCACTTTCTACGCTTAAAATGGATCTAAAAGAAGCTGCTTTAAACCTTCATAAGCTCAATAAAGGCAAACTAGCCACTAAATCAAAAGTAAGTGTGGCTACAAAACAAGACTTAAGCTTAGTTTACACGCCAGGGGTTGCAGAGGTCTGCAGGGCAATAGCCTCAAACAAAAGCAGCGTGTATGAGTATACAATGAAGGCTAATTCTGTTGCTGTTGTCACAGACGGCAGCGCTGTTCTTGGATTGGGAAATATCGGAGCAGAGGCTTCATTGCCAGTCATGGAAGGCAAATGTGTCCTGTTCAAAGAACTGGCTAATATAGATGCTTTTCCAATTTGCCTTAAAACCCAAAATGATAAAGAGATAATTGAAATTGTCAAGAATATAGAGCCCGCTTTCGGCGGCATCAATCTTGAGGATATATCTGCCCCAAGATGCTTTGGAATAGAAGAGGCACTGCTTGACATTGGCATTCCGGTAATGCACGACGACCAGCACGGCTCAGCCATTGTCATTCTGGCTGCATTGATGAATGCTGCCAAAGTTGTGGGTAAGAAAATAGAAGATTTGAAAGTTGTAATAAATGGCGCAGGAGCAGCTGGCACAGCAGTTACGAAGCTGTTGCTGTGCCTGGGCATTGATAGAAACATATGCACTTCAGTCAGGGAGATAGTTCTTTGCGACAGCAAAGGCATTATCTATGATGGCAGGGCAGATTTAAACGAGTTCAAGAAACAGTTGGCGAAGGTTACAAACAGGTCAAAGAGAATAGGAACTCTAAAAGATGCTTTGGCAGGGGCAGATGCCTTTGTGGGGCTTTCAGCAGGAAATTTACTCATTGCAGATGATTTAAGAAACATGAATAAGAATTCCATAATTTTTGCAATGGCTAATCCTATTCCTGAAATAATGCCGGATGAGGCTAAAAAATTCGCTGCTGTTGTTGGCACCGGCAGAAGTGATTTTCCAAACCAGATAAACAATTCGTTGTCTTTTCCTGGAGTTTTTAGGGGGGCTCTTGATGCAAAAGCAGTCAAGATCAACAATGAGATGAAGATAGCTGCTGCCCATGCATTGGCAAACTGCATCAAGCCAACAAAAGACAATATTTTGCCTTATACTTTGGACAAGTCTGTAGTTCCAAGAATTGCGGAAGCTGTGAAAAAAGCTGCATTAGAATCTGGTTTAGCAAGAAAATGACTTGTTACTTTCTATAGAACAGATAAATTATATAAAGAACATAAAATACAAGCATCATAAATGACCAAAATCTTGTCAATACTTTTTCTTTGTTTGCATAAACCACCATAAACAAATAAATGGTTGTAAAAAATAACACAAAAATATCAAAATTCATTATAGTATTATAAGCTGCGGGTTTAATCACAGCACCAATTCCTAGAATAAAAAGACTATTGAAGATGTTAGAGCCAATGATATTCCCAACTGAAATATCATATTTTTTTCTGTAAGCGGCAACAACTGAAGTTGCAAGCTCAGGCAAAGAAGTACCACCTGCAATTATAGTAAGGGCAATCAGCTTTTGGCTAATTCCGAAATATTCTGCAATTTCAACTGAACTGTCCACAATAAGTTTTCCGCCGGCAAACAATGCAAATAATCCGACAGAGATATATAAATAAGTTCTAGTCTTTGAGTAAGCAGTGATTTCTCCCACCGGTGTTTTGCCTCTCTTGGCAGTCTTGAAAAGATAGTAAATGAAATACATAAATAATATTAGAAAAATGACTCCATCAATTCTTGACAGTGTATTATTATCTGCATTCAGCACTATCTTATCATTAACCAGAACAAATAAAACAACGGCTGCAAGCAGGGAATAAGGCATATCCCTCATTAATAAATTTCCTTTAATTAGCAAAGGCATTACCAAGCCGCTAATTCCTAAAATCACCAAAATGTTAAATATGTTGCTTCCAATAATATTCCCAAAAACAATATCGTTATAGCCTTCAATGCTGGATATCATGTTTACTATAAACTCCGGCATTGATGTCCCAAAAGCTACTATCGTCAGTCCAACTATAATTTCTGAAATTGACAGCAATTTTGCTAAAGAAGACGCACCTTTTACAAGCAGGTCAGCGCCTTTAAGCAGCGGATAGAACCCAATTGCAAGAATTACGATAGCCAATATTATTTCCATTCATCTGCCTCTTTTAAATTATTATTCAGCATGACACCTTATCTAATATAAACATATAAATATACCTTCTATATTTTAAACTTATGCATGAATCAGTAATAGCCAGCAATATTATCAATGAAGCAAATAGGCATGGAATGGTCAAATCCATCTATTTGGAAATTGGAGAATTAGCGCAAGTTCCTCCTGACGAATTGTTTGACTGCCTGAAAGGAATGGTTAAATGGAAGATAAATTCAAAAATAATAAAGGCTAAAGTAGAATGCAAATGCGGATTCAAAGGCCATCCGAACATTTTAGAAAGGGGGCATGATTCATTTTTCATTGAATGCCCAAAATGCAGGAAAATCCCAAAATTAATTGATGGAACACAAATCAAAATTATCAAAGTGGTGGTGGAGTAAATGTGCCTTGCTGTGCCTGGTAATAGCTAATCTCTTTAATTTAGGAACTTTTATATATTAGTTCATCTATATTTCTT
>JBBSVT010000002.1:0-1616 GCA_038046685.1 Nanobdellota archaeon | reverse complement strand
TGAACGTTCTTCCTTATATTTTTATTTATAAATGAATTTGCAAAAGTTTAGTAATGTTAAATTAATGTTTTTAGTGATTTTTATGTATCTTACATAACGCATTAAACATTGTTTTTCAAAAAAATCAAATCAACCCAACCAAACTCAAAAACTCCTCTTTTGTTTCACATTTGAAATAAGGATTATCCTTCTTTTCTTTGCCAATTGTTGAATAAGGAACATCCCCATAATCATGCCCGGGATAAACTTCAACATTGTCATTTAACTTTTTCAGTTTTTGAAGGCTTTCAAATAACTTTATAGCATCTCCTCCTGCCAAATCCGTCCTTCCGATTGCATTAACAAATAAAGTGTCGCCTGTTAATAGTTTATTCTCAAAAAGAAGGCAGATTGCCCCTGGAGCATGCCCGGGCGTATGTATAACCTTAATTTTAATGCTTCCAACTTTTATTTCATCATTATTTTTTAATTTAATGGTTTTGATTGTATTATTCTTAATGAATTTTATTATTTCATTATAATCTAATTCGTGAGAATAAATAACAGCATTTGCTTTTAATGCCAACTCATCAACTTTTTGCACATGGTCATAATGCGAGTGTGTCAAAACTATTTTAGTTATTTTCAATTTTTCTTTATCTGCAATATCGATTATTTTATCAACTTCCCAGCCAGCATCAACAACAACAGCTTCATGGCTATTTTCATCTCCTATTATATAGCTGAAATTCTGCATTTGTCCGACTGGGATTTGTTTGAAAATCATTTTACGAATTCTACATTTGGCATGTCTTTAAATTGTCCGTCTCCAGTAAGAAATTTTAGTTTATGTTGAAATGATAATTTATAACCAACAGCGTTAGGCAAAGAAAAATTATTTTCCTTATTCAAATGCCTAAAATAAACTACTTCGATGATAATTGTTGGCGTTATATCAAGCAATTTAAAATTGATTTTATTAAACCAACCGTCTGCTGCTTCCTTTCCATGTTTTCTGAGGATAATCTGATAGATTTCCCCAATGTTCAAGACACTTGTGGTGATTTCAATTCCTTGGTATTTATTATACAGTGGACTGCTTTCAGCAAGCGCTATTATGGCATAACTATCAAAAAAATAAGGCATTTTTTAATCCAAGCCAAATTCTTTGTCAACTTCCCTCATCAGCTCGTCAGTAGACTCCCTAAATTTTAATGTTCCCCAAATATCCTTTCCTTTTGTTATGGGCTTTTTGCTTATCATTAAGGTTATTTCCTCATTAGGCCTTATGTTCTCTTCCCTAACTACTTCTTTAGGAATTAAAACGCCTATAGAATTTCCCCATTTCTTTGTTTTAGCCTTTATTTCTATCATAAGAGTTATACATGTATAACTAATATATAAAAGTTTGTATCTATTGTAACTGTTCACACCAGAAACCAAAAAAAGATATAGTTCTGATTTCTTTAATTTTGTAATTGTATCATAGATAGAAAGAATAAAACAGTTAGAAGCAAGGATAGAGTACCTTGAAAAAGAGAATAGGGAGATAATAAGAAAATTACTTGCCTATGGAAATTCATATACTAAACTTTTGCGTTTTTAACAAACACATAACTATTCAATATTTCTGAGAA
>JBBSVT010000001.1:0-3241 GCA_038046685.1 Nanobdellota archaeon | reverse complement strand
AATTGATGAAATAGAAAATCCTGAACTTGCTCAAGCAAGAATGAAAGAAATTTACAACAAAAAAGAGCTGTATATTGGACTAATTGCGATTTTGCTGTTGTTTTTAATTATCCAATATTTTCTTATGGGGTGAAAATGGCAACTAAAGAAGAAATAATGGCCGTTTTAGAAAATATCCATGAGAAGAAGAACACTTCACTTACTAAAATTGCAGAAGATGTAGGTTATGATATTGAAAAAATAAGTGATATTGTTAAATATTTAGAAGGGAAATATTTGATAGATTGTGAAGCCAAAACCATGGATGGAAATATTCATTTTATTAAACCAACCTCTGAAGCAACGGACTTTTTAGGCGAAGGTTTAGAAATCAAGAAAGAACCAGTAGAAGCAACAATCAATTTTCATGGAAGAGACATGAAAGTTTCAAATTACAAAATTGATAATCCCTCATTCGGGAATAAAGGAGATGTTCATTTAGGCGATAAAGTAAGCATCCAAAATGTTACCGATAACGCAAAAGTCTACAATGTCGATAGGATTGATAATTCATTCATTGAGAAAGATTCAATTAAGATTATCAATAGATACGGAGAAAAACGACCAAAAATTTTCGGAATAGTTGGATTTGTTGCAGGAATAGTGACAATAGTCACAGGAATCACCTCTTATTTAACAACAGATAATGTTTTTGTTTCCTCTATTAAATGGTTAGCATTATTTCCTAAGAGTTGGGGGATACCACTTATAGTGATTGGTGTGGTTTTGCTTGCTTTTGGAAGTTTTCTTATAAGAGCTATTGAACACAAATACGAAAGTAGATGTCCAAAATGTAAAAGATTCTACGCTGTTGAGGAAAAAGAAGACCCCGTTGTGAGAGATGTTGATGTGAAAGGTGGAATAAGAAGAACAATAAAGGTCAAAGAAGGATGTAAACATGAAGACTGTGATTATGAGAATGTAAGAACAAAAAATGAGTTTATCGAAAATGACCAACAACAAGATTAAACTCCAACACTATGTACCTCGTTTTTATCTAAAAAGATTTGCAAATATTGATGGAAACAATCATATTTTAGATTGTTTTGATAAATTTGAAGAAAAACAGTTTAATACTGATGTAATGGATATTGCTTGCGAGAAGTTTTTTTACGATACCCAAGATGACACTGAACAAGAAACAGAAAAAGCTTTATCTTTGGTTGAAGGGAGATTTAATGAATATTTATCCAAACTAATAAAGTTTAGAGATGTTTCAAAAATATCTAATGAAGAACGATATTTTATTTCTATGTTTATTGCAGTCCAGTATATTAGGACAAAAGAAAATAGAGAAATGTTAAAAGATTCAATAAATCAATTAGCTGAAAGATTATCCGGAGAAAATTTATCTCCTAAACTTGCCAGAGAGATTAAGGAAGCACAAAAAGATGAATCTATCAAAAAAATGCAGGTAAGGCTATTGCGTGAGACTCCTCAATTTGCAGATATTATTTATCAGATGAAATGGATTATTATTAGTAATGGTACAAAAACTCCATTTTGGACATCTGATAATCCAGTCGCACTTCATAATGAAATTAATCAGTGGCCATATGGCAATTTAGGATTAAAATGTATTGGAATTGAATTACACCTACCATTAACTCCTACACTTCTTCTTGTCACATGCGACCCAATTGCATTTTGTAGAGAGCCAGATAAAAAAACTTTACGAGATTTTCGATATATTATTAGAGAACAAAGTTACCAAGTTTACTCATCAACAAGATTCATATTTTCTAATCAGCCTAATTTTTCTTTTGCTAAAAAAGTAATTACAGAAAACCCAAAGCATAAAGATCCAAATCGCAAGAGAATCGTTCTTAGTTAGAATCTCCCGTTCGTCGTTGCCCCCGAGAAACGTAGTTATAGGAAAAAATTTTGGTCGAACGAAGTGAGCCGTTAAATCATATGTTAGAGGATAGTGCGATGCATTTCCCAAGTCCGTTTGTACCGATTTAACGAAGGCAGCAGACCAGATAATTTTCGCTTGTGTTTAGTGCAAAACAGAGACGAAAAATTTTGAGAAACTTATGCGATTAAGCGAAGTGCCGAGCCCTCCAAAAATTTCTCCTCGATTTTTCCCATATGGCTGAAAAATCAGAGATGAGAAATTTTTGAGAGATGGCGAGGCATTTGGGAAAACGAGTGCAACGAAGTTTTCCGCTTAATCGCTGTTTTCCGACCCGAACGGAGCGAAGCGGAGTGAGAGTGCAACGAGGTCGGAGTGAGCGTAGCGAACGACGAGGTTTTTCGTCTCCAAAAATTATTCCGCCGCCGTAGTTTTTTATTATAAATTCGTTTAATGTATTTCTACGGTAGCAGAGTAAAATTCGTTGGGGGAATCGGGGCAAAGAATGTTTTAAATTAATTATTGTAGGTTTCAATTCACTTATTTTATATTAGGGGTTTCTAAATGTGTTATTGTTAGAGAGAGTTATCGTTCCAATACATGGGTCCTCTATCTTTGTAAAGTCATCAGGATCACTCATCATCCTAATAACTGCAAATGCACAAATTGGTACGTCAGAAAAAATTTCTCTTAATCTACTTGCACATCCCAACAGAGTGGAACCTCGCGTAATAATATCATCAATAAGGACTATTACTTTCGGTCTATGGACAAGCGGTTGACATTCGACACTATTGTAATGGTCAATAGCCTTAGGCCTATTTGACGGTACCGCATAAGCTGCTTTTGGTAAGGGTTTTGTTCTTTTTAAACAAGGATAAAAATCTCCGAATGCTTGTTTTGATAGGGCATTTGCAATTTTTTCAGAAGCCCAAAGCGTGTTTGGTTGCATCAGAGAGCTTTTTGGTATGGGAACTAATGAAGCATCTTGGCTAAAAAAATGTTTGAAGGGCATTTGGTCAATACTCTCCTTTATTTTCTCAGCAACAAATTGTGACATAAACTTGGGTGGATTCCCAATACTCCTTTCAGACTTAAGATAAATCATAATATTCTTAGACCTCTTAGCAAGATCAGATTTTCCATGAGGACTATAAGTTAAATAAGAACCAAATTTCAATTCAGAAAGTAGCATAGTTCCCCGCCTCTGGTATGGGAACTGGTAAAGATTCAAGCACAACTTTGGCTTTAGAAATTGGAAGAATTTTAGCACCATATCCAATTAATTTGTATGGCCATTTTAGATTCTTATTTTTAACTATATCTTCAAGAATAAACAATGGTCTA